>CAJKGV010000109.1:0-6402 GCA_905199455.1 Collinsella aerofaciens
GATACATGGCTATTTAGTGGAACGGTAGAAGATAATATAAAATATGGTAGACCATCCTATCTGGCCACTCGCCCCGATCTGTTTGGAGGCGACCGGTCATAGCTTTTGACCTGTACGACACCGTCGACTCGTTTATCGCCTATATCGCACGTGTCGAGGGACTTTCTCCCAACACGGTGACGGCCTATGGCTCGAGGCTGGAGCGCTTTGCTGCTTGGTGCGAGCGCGAGGATATCGATGCTTTCGCTGCCGACGTGCGCACCATTCGTCGCTATCTTGCCGAGCTTTCGCGTGAGCAGGTGGCTCCCCGAACGCTTGCGGCGCACCTGTCGGCTATCCGATCTCTCTATCGCTGGATGGCTGCCGAGGGGATTGTCGAGGGCGATGCGGTCTCGGCGATCGCATCGCCCAAGCTGCCGCGTGACCTGCCGGGCGTCCTTACGACCCAGCAGGTCGAGGCGCTGCTCAAGACGCCTGATAACTCGACGCCCGCGGGACTGCGCGATGCGGCGATGCTCGAGCTGCTCTATGCCTCGGGTGCTCGTATCTCTGAGCTCGCAGCACTCAATGTGGAGTCTATCGCTTGGTCTGAACGCACGTTGCGCCTGTGGGGCAAGGGGAGCAAGGAACGTATCGTCCCTCTGTATCGTCGTGCGCTCGAGGTGACGCGTCTCTATATTGAGGAGGGGAGGCCGGAGTTGCTCGCTCAGGCAAAGCGCCGCGACCTCGCTACCGGGCCGCATCCGCTGCTTATATCGGCGCGCGGCAATCGCATGAGCGCCGCCATGCTCCGGCGGCGGTTCCATACGCTGGCGACGCTCGCCGGCATTCCGGCCGACATCGCCCCGCATGCGATGCGCCATACCTTTGCGTCCGACTTGCTCGAGGGCGGTGCGGACCTGCGCTCGGTTCAAGAGCTGCTGGGTCATGCGAGCCTGTCCACGACGCAAATCTACACGCATCTCACGCCCGATCGGCTCAAACGTGCCGTGGCTCAAGCCCATCCCCGCGGCGAATAGTGGCTGGGACGTCCCGCGTCGCACTCAGGTGTGTGGTTTTGATTGCGGGTTGGCAGGAAGATGCATTCCTGCTATCATTCATCGGGTTGCTTCACGGCAACATGTTTTTATCACGCACGCGCGGCTACTTCATACCGTGGTGCCCGGGCTTTGGTAGCACATGTCCGGGTTGGTTTTGGAGGATGACCCCGCGCGGAGGCAAACCACAGGAGGTTTAACATGGCTACCAAGATTAATATCCGCACCCTGCTCGAGGCCGGCTGCCACTTCGGTCACCAGACCCGTCGCTGGAACCCCAAGATGAAGCCGTTCATCTTCGGTGAGCGCAACGGCATCTACATCCTCGACCTCAAGCAGACCATCCTCGACGCCGACCAGGCCTACACCTTCGTCAAGAACGTCGCCAAGGGCGGCAACGTGCTGTTCGTCGGCACCAAGAAGCAGGCTCAGGAGGCCGTCAAGAACGCTGCTGAGCGCGCCAACATGCCTTACATCAACCAGCGTTGGCTCGGCGGTATGCTGACCAACTTCGTCACCATCCGCTCCCGCATCAACCGCATGGAGGAGCTCGAGGCCATGGTCGAGGACGGCCGCATGGCTGTTCTGCCCAAGAAGGAGCAGGCTGTGCTCGGCAAGGAGCTCACCAAGCTCCAGACCAACCTCGGTGGCGCCCGCGACATGAAGGGTCTGCCCCAGGCTCTCTTCGTCATCGACACCAAGCGCGAGGAGAACGCCATCAAGGAGGCTCAGCGCCTGAACATCCCCGTCGTCGCTCTGATCGACACCAACTCCGATCCCGACGAGGTCGAGTACGGCATCCCCTGCAACGATGACGCTATCTCCGCTGTCACCCTTATGTGCGAGCTCATGGCTGACGCCTGCCTCGCTGGCTCCGGCAAGGAGCAGGTCTCCGAGGCCGAGATGGCCGCTGAGCCCAAGGCCGAGTAAATCAGTCTTAGTTAATTCTTTTTCATCTCTTTGAAAGGAACCACAATGGCCCAGATTACCGCCGCTATGGTCAAGCAGCTCCGCGAGATGACCGACTCCCCGATGATGGAGTGCAAGAAGGCTCTCGTCGAGGCTGACGGCGACATGGACGCCGCTGTCGACGTTCTGCGTAAGAACGGCCTTGCCAAGGCTGCCAAGAAGGCTGGCCGTGAGACCAACGAGGGCGCTGTCGCCGCGTTCGTCTCCGAGGATGGCAAGACCGGCGCTCTGCTCGAGCTCTCCTGCGAGACCGACTTCGTTGGCTCCAATGCCAAGTTCACCGGCTTTGCTTCCAAGGTCGCTGAGGTTGTCGCTACCACCGAGCCTGCTGACGTCGACGCTCTGCTCGAGAAGCCGATGGGCGAGGAGACTGTTTCCTCCGAGCTCACCGAGATGATTCACATCATGGGCGAGAACATGAAGATCTCCCGCTTCGCTGCCCGCAAGGCCGAGAACGGCGCTCTCGCTTCTTACATCCACATGGGTGGTAAGATTGGCGTCCTCGTCGAGTTTGCTTTCGAGAAGGCCGAGACCGCTCAGGCTGAGTCCTTCAAGACCTTCGCTCACGACGTTGCCCTTCAGGTTGCCGCCGTCGCCCCGATCTGCGCTACCCGCGATCAGGTTCCGGCCGAGACCGTCGAGCACGAGAAGCAGATCTACATGGCTCAGGCTGCCGAGTCCGGCAAGCCCGAGGCCATTCAGGAGAAGATGGCTGTCGGCCGTCTGGAGAAGTTCTACAAGCAGTCCGTGCTCACCGAGCAGGAGTTCATCAAGGACAGCTCCCTCACCATCAAGAAGTACGCTGAGCAGGTCTCCAAGGAGCTCGGCGACACCATTACCGTCGTTGCCTTTGACCGTCTGGTCCGTGGCGAGTAAATAAGCTCTTGTAGCTGGTAATGAGCAGGCTGTGGGTTTTACTCACAGCCTGCTTTTTCATGGCTCTTCTTAGAGCCTTTGATAGAATGTTGAGAGTTCAATCTAAAGGAGGATCGCTTTGTCCGACATCCGATATAAACGCGTGCTTTTGAAGCTTTCCGGCGAAGCACTGATGGGCGACGGCCAATATGGCATCGACCCCAAGGTTACCGACCATCTTGCCAAGCAGGTCAAGGAGCTGCTCGCCGTTGGCCATGAGGTCGGCGTCGTTGTCGGCGGCGGCAATATTTTCCGCGGCATGGCCGGCGCTGCCGGTGGCATGGAGCGTGCTCAGGCCGACTACATGGGCATGCTGGCAACCGTTATGAACGCGCTCGCCCTGCAGGATGCCTTCGAGCATAACGATGTTCCTTGCCGCGTGATGAGCGCTATTCAGATGAACGAGATCTGCGAGCCCTATATTCGCCGTCGCGCCATCAACCACCTTTCCAAGGGCAACGTCGTTATTTTTGCCGCCGGTTCGGGCAATCCGTACTTTACGACCGACACCGCCGCGGCTCTTCGTGCGTGCGAGATCGGCGCCGAGATTCTGATCAAGGCCACCAAGGTCGACGGCATCTATGACAAGGATCCCGTCAAGTGCGCCGATGCCGTCCGCTTTGACAAGATCACCTACCATGAGGTGCTCGTCCGCGGTCTGCAGGTTATGGATTCCACGGCTACGGCACTGTGCCAGGATAACCGTATGCCGATTTTGGTCCTCAACATCGATGGCGAGGACACCGTCAAGCGCGCGCTCGCGGGTGAGCCCGTCGGCACGCTCGTCTATCAGGAGGATTAAGCATGGCAGAGAACATCACCGCCCATATGGACAAGTCGCTCGAGTCCCTCAAGCATAACTTCTCCAAGGTCCGTACCGGCCGCGCCAATGCCAACATTCTGTCCGACATCACCGTCGATTATTACGGTGTTCCCACGCCGGTCACGCAGGTTGCCGCCGTCAAGACCCCCGAGGCCCACATGCTGCTCATCGAGCCGTGGGACAAGGCACTCATCAATGCTATCGTCAAGGCCATCGGCGCTTCCGATCTGGGTATTACCCCCAACTCCGATGGCACCGTCGTTCGTCTTCCGTTCCCGGCTCCCACCGAGGAGCGCCGTCGCGAGCTCGTCAAGGAGTGCCGCGAGTACGCCGAGCAGGCCAAGGTGTCTATCCGTAACATCCGTCGCGACTTCAACAACAAGCTCGAGCGCGATGAGGAGCTCACCGAGGACGATGTCCGTCGCGAGCAGGCCAAGGTCCAGAAGCACACCGATGAGTATGTCGCCAAGGTCGAGGAGCTTCTGAAGGAAAAAGAAGCCGAGGTCATGGAGATCTAAGGTGCAATACGACGAGCATAAACTGGTCGAGTACTTTGCCGACGCCCCTGCGGGCGTCGGTTTTTCCGACCTTGACCTCAATAACATTCCGCACCATATCTCGTGCATCATGGACGGCAACGGTCGTTGGGCCACGTCGCGCGGTCTTGCGCGCACTGAGGGCCACAAGGCGGGTATCGTCTCCCTTCGCGAGATTATTACCGCCTGCGTGCGTCTGGGCGTCGACGTGCTTTCGGCCTATGCTTTTTCTACCGAAAACTGGAACCGCCCGCAGCACGAGGTCAACGTCTTGATGCACCTGTTTGCCAAGACGTTTATCGACGAGCTGCCGCTTCTGAAGCGCGAAAACGTGCGCGTTGTCTTTTTGGGTGACATTTCTGCGCTGCCCAAGAAGACCCGCGACGTTTTTGAACGCGGTCTTGCCGAGTGCGCCGATCACACCGGCATGACGCTGGCGCTTGCCGTCAACTACGGCGCGCGTGCCGAGATTACCCGCGCTGTCCGTCAGATCGCACTCGACGCTGCCGCCGGTAAGATCGATCCTGGCGCAATTGATGACGACATGGTGGCTTCCCACCTCTATACCGCCGGCCTTCCCGATCCTGAGCTTGTGATTCGCACTTCTGGTGAGCTGCGTCTTTCGAACTATCTGCTGTGGCAGGTGGCTTATTCCGAATTCTACGTCACCGATACCTATTGGCCTGACTTTGATCGTTGGGGCCTTGTCGACGCCATTTTGGCCTATCAGGGCCGTGACCGTAGGTTTGGTGGTCTGAGCAAGACCGAGGAGGCTTAATCGTGTCCGATCGTCCCAAGGCAACTGCTCCCAAGACATCTGAGCGCAAGGCTGTCGCTGCGGGAGCGCCCGCAGCGAAGAATGGTACCGGTTCGTGGCTTGCGGGCTTTATTACCCGTGCCGCCGCCGGTATCGTCTACGCCGTTGTCTTTATCCTGTGCCTGGTTTTGGGTATCGTGCCCACGGCCATCTTTGTTTCTGTCATGAGCGGTCTGTGCTGCTATGAGTTTTTCCGTATGACGAGGCTCGATGGCAAGATGGCTAACGAGCGCATGGGTATCGCTGCCGCCGTACTCTTTCCGCTGTCGGCGTTGGGCGATTCGATGTTGTTGAATGCCCTGCTTTTTGCCCTGATGCTCGCTGTGGGCATTTGGTATGTCTGGTCGCCGCGTGCCCGCATTTCTGATGTGGCCGTAACGCTCATGGGTCCCATCTACACTGGCTTTATGCTGTCGGCTATCGTGCTGCTGCGCGATGCCGTGCCCGGTTTTGCCGGCGCCCTGCTTTCAGTGGGCGTTTGCGCGTCCCTTTGGGTCTCCGATTCGTTTGCCTACATCGTGGGTAGCCGTGTCGGCAAGCACAAGATGGTTCCCAAGATCTCTCCCAAAAAGAGCTGGGAGGGGTTTGTCGGCGGCATTCTGGGCTCGGTTTTGATTTGGCTCATCCTGTGGGCGACGCACTTCTACAAGCTTAGCCTGCCCTATGCGCTGCTGTGCGGCGTGGTGGTGTCCATTCTGGGCGTTATCGGCGACCTTATCGAGTCGCGCATCAAGCGCGGTGTGGGCGTTAAGGATTCCGGTAACCTTATCCCGGGCCACGGCGGCATGCTCGATCGTAGCGATTCGCTTATCTTCGGCTGCATCACCGCGCAGCTGATGCTGATGATCGGAGGCGTGCTGTAATGTCATTCCAGACGACGTATGGCGCCGATGGACGCCTCCGTGTTGCCATCCTGGGTTGTACGGGCTCCATTGGCACCCAGGCGCTCGATGTGTGCCGCCAGCATGCCGATCGCCTGCAGGTGACGGCGCTGTCCGTTAACTCCAGTACCTCCGAGCTCGTTGCCGCTGCCCGCGAGTTTTCGGTTTCGGCGGTTGCCGTGGCCGATGTCGCTCATGGCGATGACGCCGTGCTGCAGGAGTTGCCCGAGGGCACGATGCTCGGCGTTGGCGCGCAGGCGGTTTGCGAGCTCGCGCGTCGCGACGATGTCGACTGCGTGCTCGTCGCTATTGTGGGTGCCGCCGGTCTCGAGGCGAGCCATGCGGCCTTGACCTCAAATAAGCGCCTTGCCCTTGCCAACAAGGAGTCCCTCGTCGTCGGTGGCGACTTGCTTATGCCGTTGGC
>CAJKGV010000110.1:0-6337 GCA_905199455.1 Collinsella aerofaciens
AGCCGCGCAGTCGGGTGCGGCACGCGAAGTTGCCGAGCGCCTGCAACGCTTTTTGGACATGACCGCGCGCGCATCCCAGTTTGACCTGGTGTTGACCGAGCGTATGGGACACGCCAAGGAGCTGGCCGCACAGGCTCAGGGCTATCGCACCGTTATCGCACTCGGCGGCGACGGCGTGATTCACGAGGTCGTCAACGGGCTTATGATGCAAAAGGAGGACGCCCGCCCCGCTCTTGCCGTCCTGCCCGTGGGCTCCGGCAACGATTTTGCCCAGACGCTCGGCATCGAAGATTTCTCCGGCAAGGATTTTGGCGCGTTGCTCACCTGTGAGCTGCAGCGTCAGGACATCGGGCGGATTCGCTCATGGAACCCCGCATACGGCAGCGGCGAGGCGATCGTCGAGTATTACGACCAGACGCTCTCCGTCGGTATTGATGCCGCCATCGGCCTTGGCACCACCGAACTGCGCAAAAAGACCGGCTTGACGGGCGCTCCGCTCTACACCCTCTCGGGACTTGAGCAGTTTGGCCTGCGCTATCGCAACTACCCCATGACAGCCAGCTTTGACGGCGCGCCCGCCGAGCGCATGAAGGCGATCATCATGGCGATTCAGCTGGGTCCCACGTATGGCTCGGGCTATCGTATCTGCCCCGATGCCGACCCCTGCGACGGCATGCTCGACGTCTGCTACGCATGCGGCCCTGTCCCTCGCGCGGTTGCCCTGCCTATGTTTCTTTCGGCCAAGGACGGCCACCATACCAAGTTGCCACCGGTTCGCATGCGCCGCTGCCGCCATGCCGAGCTCACTTTTGAAGAGCCCGACTACCCCATCCAAGCCGACGGCGAGCCCGTTGTCGCCTCGCGCATCGAGGTCGACGTCCTCAGCGGCGCCCTCCTCGTCTGGCACCCCACCCACTAGCCATCCCTAAGTTGCGGTGAAATAGGGACTGTTTATGCAGATAAAGACGCAAAACAGTCCCTATTTCACCGCAACTTATGAGGAAGCTATTCGTCGCTGCCCGGCTTGCGACGGTTGGTCTTTTTAATGGCGTTGAAGTGCTTGTCATTGAGCCTGCGCTGGCGAGAGCGCTGGGGCACCTTGGTCTTTACGCGTCGGCGCGGCGGACGCCCGCGACGCTCAAGCTCTGCCCTCAGCTTACGCAGACAGCAGCTGCGATTCTGAAACTGACTACGGCTCTCGCGCGCCGTCACGACAATCCCCGTGGGCCCATGCTTCATGCGCACCGCCGAGTCCGTCGTGTTCACGCCCTGTCCGCCCGGACCCGTCGCGCGAAACACTTGCACCTCGCAATCGCGCGCCAACTCCTCGGCCGACATCTCGGCATAGCGCGCATACTCGCGCCATCCCATCTTGTTCTCATCCATATCAACACCTCCCCTCATACAAAAAATGTGACAAAGGGACGGTCCCTTTGTCACATCGCATACCAATCGCTTGTGTTGCGCGCTTAGGCGAAGGTGATCTCGCCGGTCTCGCAGTCCATATCGGCGATACGGGCCAGGCTCTCGACGCGGAAGCCGCGCTCGCGGAGCTTATCGCCGCCGCCCTGGAAGCCCTTCTCCACCGCAATGCCAATACCGGACACCTCGGCACCCGCAGCCTCGCAGATCTTGATAAGACCCTCGAGCGCACAGCCGTTGGCCAGGAAGTCGTCGATAATCAGGACCTTATCGCCCTCGGAAAGGAAGCGCTTGCCCACGATGACCGGGTACTCCTTCTGCTTGGTAAAGGAGTAGATGGTCGTGGCATACTGCTCGCCGTCGAGGTTGATGGACTGCGCCTTCTTGGCAAAGACCACCGGCACGCCGCCAAAGTGCTGAGCGGCAATGCAAGCCATGCCAATGCCCGAGGCCTCGATCGTCAGGATCTTGTTGATCTCGACATCCTTGAACAGACGGGCCCACTCGGCGCCCATATGGTCGAACAGTTCAACGTCGCACTGGTGGTTGAGGAAGGCATCAACCTTAAGGACGTTACCGGCCTTTACGATGCCGTCATGGCGAATACGATCCTCAAGCTCCTGCATGGCGCAACCCCTTCTCGCGGCAACGATACCGCGCGATTAATAAACGTTGTTCGATAGTCTACCACGGACCGACCCCCGCCCGTCCCACAAGCCGCATCGCACCACAAACCAGTCTTTTTGGAATGGCGCGAAGCGTGGCAGACAGCCACGCAACACGCTAATGGCGGGCGCGCACCCTCACCAAACGCACCATGGCGAGTGCAAAGCCCACAGCGGCCACAGCCATCAACACATAGAACACCGAACGGAAGCCAAACAAGAACACATCCGGACGGCCTGCAACGAAACTGGTCACGGCCTCGCCCATCGCCACGCTCATCTGCCCATACAGGATATGCGACGCCGCCGTAATGCCCACTGCCATACCCGCATAGCGCGCCAGGCTACCCAGGCTGCCCGCAAAGCCGAGCGCTTCGCGCGGAGCCGAGCCCATGTACAGCGAGTTGTTGGGACTCTGGAAAATCGACGTACCGCACGACATAAACGCGACACAGCACACGATCACAGGGATAGAAGCGTGCTCATCGAGCGTGCTTACCGCAAAAAGACCGCATACGTACACGCCCAGGCCGACCGCCGTGGGGCCCTCGCAGCCAACACGGTCCGAAACCGTACCCGAAAGCGGGCCGATAAAGGCATTCACCATCGGAAGCGCCAAAAAGAGCATTCCGGAAATGTCGGAACCAAAGCCGTGGGCGTCCTGAAAATAAAACGGCAGGATAAACTCAGATGCGCCAATACCAACGAACACGATGAGCATGCAGGCAAGGTTGATGGTGAAGGCCGAATTTGAAAAGCAGCGACGAGCGGCCTCGATCAGGGACATGGGGCGCTCGCCGGCCTCCGGCTTAACATGCGGCAACGTGTAGAGCCCCACGATAAACGAGATAACGCCAATGGGCAGGTTGATGAGGAAGATGCTCTCCCAGGGAAAGCTCGCCACCAGCATGCCGCCAAGCACGGGACCACACATCATGCCGAGGGCCACGAAGGTCGCAAGGATGCCCATGGCACGGCCGCGCTCGCGCGCTGGAAACGACTCGGTGATGATGCCCATGTTGTTTGCCATGGCCGCCGCGCAACCGACGCCCTGAACGATGCGCGCCAGAATAAGAACCTCGAGCGAGGCCGAAAGACCACAAAGCAGCGAGCCGACCGTAAAGACGATGACGCCCAGCTGGAAAACGCCCACCTTGCCGCGCACGTCACCCAGGCGGCCAAACGGCAGCATAGCCACGCACGTCGCAAGCAGATACACCGAGCTCACCAGCTGAATGCGGTCGAGGCCCACGCCCAGCTCCTTTTGCATCACGGGCAACGCCACGGTCACGACGGTCGAATCCAGACACGACATAAACGTCATGATGAGCACGGTAAACAGAATCGCCCATTTGTTCTTGCCATGGGTGTCGCCCTCAAGGGCAATGCGCTCGCGGCGCAGCTGCTCTGCGGTCTTCTCCATATCTATCCTTTCGAGTGGCGCAACACAAAAACGGAGCCCCAATCGCCTGCAAACAGTCGCGATTGGGGCCCCGCCTACGGAATCGGAACTTAAAAGGTCGTCGAAGCCTTCTGTCGGCATCGGCGCCTTGCACGAACGCTAGCCTAGCACTGCTCGAGCGCCTGCTCAAGGTCGGCAATCAGATCGGCCGTGTCCTCGAGGCCGCACGACAGGCGCACCATGTCGGCAGAGATGCCGCAGGCGATGAGCTCCTCGTCGTTCATCTGGCGATGCGTGGCGTTAGCAGGATGCAGGCAGCAGGTGCGGGCATCGGCAACATGCGTGGCGATCTGGGCGAGCTTGAGGCTCTTCATAAAGGTCTCGGCAGCCGCGCGACCACCGTTAAAGCCAAAGCTCACGACGCCGCACGTACCGTTGGGCATGTACTTTTGAGCCATGTCATAGTACTTGTCGCCCTCCAGGCCCGGATAGCTCACAAAGCGTACCTTGGGATGGCTCTGCAGGAACTTAGCGACCGCCAGGCCGTTCTCGCAATGGCGCGGCATGCGCACATGCAGGCTCTCGAGCGAGCTGTTCAGGAAAAACGCCGCCTGCGGGTTCTGCATGGGACCAAGATCGCGCATAAGCTGCGCGGTGGCCTTGGTAATGAAGGCGCCCGCGCGGCCGAACTTCTCGGCATAGGTCACGCCATGGTAGCTCTCATCGGGCGTGGTGAGACCCGGGAACTTGTCAGCATGGGCCATCCAGTCAAATTGGCCGTGGTCGACGATCACGCCACCCAAGTAGGCCGCATGGCCATCCATGTACTTGGTGGTGGAGTGCGTAACGATGTCGGCGCCCCACTCAAAGGGACGGCACATCACGGGCGTCGGGAAGGTGTTGTCGACCATCAGCGGCACGCCGTGGTCATGCGCGGCCTTGGCAAAGCGCTCAATATCGAGCACGGCAAGGGCAGGGTTGGCGATGGTCTCGCCAAAGACGAGCTTGGTGTTGGGCTCAAAGGCAGCCTCGAGCTCCTCATCGGTGCAGTCGGGAGCGACGAAGGTGCAGGTGACACCCATGCGACCCATGGTGTGGGCAAGCAGGTTGTAGGTACCGCCGTAGATGGCAGAGCTTGCGACCACGTGATCGCCGGCGCCGGCAACATTAAAGATCGCAAGGAAGTTCGCAGCCATGCCCGAGCTCGTAAGCATCGCAGCGGTACCGCCCTCCATCTCGCAGATCTTAGCGGCAACCAAATCGCACGTGGGGTTCTGCAGACGGCTGTAGAAGTAGCCCGACTCCTCCAGGTCAAATAGCTTGCCCATATGCTCAGACGTGTCGTACTTCCACGTGGTGGACTGGTAGATGGGCACCTGGCGCGGCTCCGCATCGCCCGGGCGATAGCCGCCCTGAACACACGTGGTACCGATGGTCTGCTTGCTCATATCTAGCTCCCTTGCCTAGGTTACATTTTTATTCGGTTCACAATACCGCTACCCCGCACCCCTCTCAACCCATCCCGCCGATAGGTTATGAGACAAATAAATCAGGTTTATTTGTCCCAAATCTTAAGAAAGTGTTCGATGGCGAAAAACAATGAGATATGCACTGCGGTCTCGATAAGCGAATGCGCCAGCAAGGGTACCATAGGCGGGTACACCGTAATCAAGGAGACACCGATGAAGCAAATCGATACAACCCAGCTCGACATCACCGCCTGTCAGGCTCAGGCTGCCGAGTACCACGCCCGCGGCTTTAACTGCGCCCAGGCTGTCGCTTGCACGCTCGCGCCCGCTGTGGGGCTCGACCCCCAGATCGCCTTTACCCTCACCGAGGGCTTTGGCGCCGGCATGGGCGGCATGACCGAGACCTGCGGCGCCATCTCGGGCGCCGTGGCCATCATGGGCTTTGTGATGAGCGACGGTATGGAGAACCCCAAGACCAAGGGCCAGACCTACAAGCTGTCGCGCGAGATTGCCAAGCGCTTTGGCGAGAAGAACACCACGACCGTCTGCGGCACGCTCAAAGGCGTCGGATCGGACCAGGGTCCGCTCCGCAGCTGCCCCGGCTGCATCGACGACGCCGTCGACATCGCCTGCGATGTGCTAAAGCAGCTCGCCGAGTAAACGGCGACAACATAAAACGATGGCCGGCGCGCTTGGGATTCATCCAAAAGCACGCCGGCCGCCGTCGTTAGAACTCGGCAAATTCGGGAGCGCCGACCTCAATCTCCTCGCGCCCCGCCATAAGCTCGCGCATCTTAACGCAAAACGGCTCCTGCTCCCCCGCCTTAAACACCAAATGAATCGTCACGGCATCCGCGTACTCGGTATCCGAAACCTTGGCACCGGAATCCTGGGCCAAGCGAAGCACCTGCTCATACTGCGGATAGGCCACATGCACGTCAACAGGCACGACACTCGTCATCTCGACGATCTGCCCGGCCTCCTGAGCCGCGGCCACCGCCGCCTGCGTCGCCGCGGTATAGGCGCGTACCAAGCCACCGGACCCCAACAACGTACCACCAAAATAGCGTGTCACTACGCAGCAAACATTTTTGAGCTCCGCACCGCGCAACACCTCGAGTGTCGGCATACCGCTCGTGCGGCTCGGCTCACCATCATCGCTCTGGCGCTCGCGTCCATCGACCAAAATCCACGCGGGAACATTGTGTCGAGCGTCGTAATGACGCTTGCGAACCATCTCGATAAAGGCATTCGCCTCGTCCTCGGACTCAATATGGACCAGCTGGGCAATAAACCGGCTCTTGCGGTCTACAAACTCGCCCAAAGCCTCAATATTCGATTGCGGAGTAAAATAGCTGTCCAACAAAGCCCCTCAACAA
>CAJKGV010000111.1:0-6251 GCA_905199455.1 Collinsella aerofaciens
TACGCCACGAGCGCCGGCAACCTGGAGCACACCGCCGGTCTTGGCCTGGCACTCGCCCACACCTGCTCCGAGCCGCTGTTTACCTATGGTGTGCAGGGTCTTGAGGATGTGCGCCAGAATCTGTCGAGCGAGGCCGTCAAGCAGATCGCGCTCGACATCGTTGTCAACACGGGCTATGTCTCGAACCTGACCAACCAGAACGATTATTACTACAACTCGAGCGTGGCGCACGCGTTCTACAACGCCACCTGCAGCATTCCGCGTGAGGGCACCTACCTGCATGGCGAGGTCGTGAGCCTGGGCGTGCTGGTACTGTTTGCCTATACGGGCGATACCGAGAACCTTGAGCGCTACGCCGCCTTTAACAAGCAGATGGGGCTGCCCGTAACGCTTGAGCAGGTTGGCCTTACCGAGGCAGATATCCCGGCCCTGTGCGAATACGCGCACGCCACCAACGAGTGGAAGCAGGGAAACCCCGAGCCCTTCACCGACGAAAAATTCGCCGCCGCCATCAAAGCTGCCAACGCCTACGGCCACACCCTCTAGCTCTAACCCAAAACCACCACAAGGGAGCAGTACCTTTGTGGTGGTTTTTTATTGCTCCAGCATGCTGGGGTCGAACTCGCTAGCCGGGATCACGCGATAACCGTGGCGGAGCAGTAAATCAACGAAGACGCCGTTGCCCGCCGTAGGGGCGCCGCTGAATGTTCCGTCGTAGATGCGACCCGCGCCGCACGAGGGACTACGGTCCTGCAGGATGCACGCGGCGATCTCTTCCGGCCCGCCCGCCTGCTCGCACATATCGAGCGCTCGTTGGGCACCCAGGCGAAATTCGCGATCGACCGATATGCCCTCGCAGGTACGAACCTCTCCGTTCACAATCTCGGACGGCTTGCGCGGTGTGGGCAGACCGCCAAAGACCTCAGGGCACACCAACAGGACCTCGGTCCCCGTACGTTCGCACGCTTCGACCAGTTCGCGATGGTAGTTATCGAGCCCGTTATATTTGCAGCTCTCGCCCATCAAGCAGGCACTCACCACGATCTTCATACATATCCCTCCCAAACAAAACGCCCCATTTGAGATAGAAACTCAAATGGGGCGATTGACACTGCGCAACTAGTATTACTGCTGCTTCGGCATCAGCGGATTTTCGCGCGTGAGGAGATTCATGAACTCCTCGCCCGTGATCGTCTCCTTCTTGTACAGATAACGAGCCAGCTCGTGGAGCTTGAACTTGTTCTCCTTCAGGATCTGCAGGGCGCGGTCGTGCGCATCCTCGATCAGCTTGGCGACAATCGCGTCCACGCGCTCGGCCGTACCGGGGGCGCAGGTGAGCGACGTATCCTGGTTGAGGTACGCATTCTGGACGGTACCGAGCGCCATCATGCCAAACTCGTCGGACATACCAAAGCGCGTCACCATGTTGCGGGCGAGCTTGGTGGCCTGCTCGATATCGTTGGCGGCGCCAGTCGTCATCTCACCAAAGATGAGCTCCTCGGCCGCACGGCCACCGCAGTAGACGGCGAGCTTGTCCAGGACCTCCTGGCGTGTGGTCAGGAAGCGCTCATCCTCCTCGACCTGCATGGTGTAGCCCAGAGCACCGCTCGTGCGTGGCACGATGGTGATCTTCGTGACAGGCGCAGAGCCCTTCTGGCGAGCGGCAACAATGGCATGGCCGATCTCATGGTAGGAAACGACCTGCTTCTCGTGGTCGGAAAGCACCGTGGACTTACGCTGTTGACCGGCAATAACGACCTCCACCGACTCCTCGAAGTCGTCCTGGGTTGCACGCTTGCGACCTTCGCGAACGGCGCGCAGGGCGCCCTCGTTGATGATATTGGCCAGGTCGGCGCCCGAGGCACCGGGCGTGGCACGGGCAATCGCGGTCAGATCGATCGGCGGCTCGGTCTTCACACTCTTGGCGTGGAGCTCGAGGATGTTCTTACGGCCGGTCAGATCGGGCAACTCGACGGGGATGCGGCGGTCAAAACGACCGGGGCGCAGTAGAGCGGGATCGAGACTGTCGGGGCGGTTGGTTGCGGCAAGGACAACGATACCCTTGTGGTTATCGAAGCCATCCATCTCGGTCAGCAACTGATTGAGCGTCTGCTCGCGCTCGTCGTTGCCGCTAAAGCCGCCGCCATCGCGCTTCTTACCGATGGTATCGATCTCATCGATAAAGACGATACACGGGGCCTTTTCCTTGGCCTGCTTAAACAGGTCACGAACCTTTGCAGCGCCGCGACCAACAAACATCTCAACGAACTCAGAGCCCGAAATGCTAAAGAACGGAACACCGGCCTCGCCGGCAACAGCCTTGGCAAGCAGGGTCTTACCGGTACCCGGAGGGCCAACAAGGAGAGCACCGCGCGGCAGCTTGGCGCCGATCTCCTCGTAGCGCTGCGGCTTCTCCAGAAAGTCGACGACCTCCTTGAGAGACTCCTTGGCCTCTTCCTGGCCGGCGACGTCCTTAAAGGTCACGCCCACGTCCTTGGAGGCGATCACGCGCGCGCCGGACTTACCCAGTCCGCCGCCGCCAAAACCGCCGCCACCAAAGTTCATCGACGGGCCGTCATCGCCCATAGCCTTCTTCATGCGGCGGTTAAGCCACCAACCGATGAGGAAGAAAATCGCCATGGGAAGAATGAGAGTGAGCAGGTAGTAGGTCATCAAACCCGAGTTTTTATCGGGAACGACCGACTCCAGCGAAGCGCCAGACTCAAGCACGCGATCGGTAAAGCCCGCATCATTCGGCACACCGGTCGTCTTATAGGCGATGTTCTCGTCCTCGCCCTTCTTGGTGTAATAAATGGTGTAATCGTCCGTGTTGTACTCGACCTTGTCGACGCTCTTCTTATCGAGCGCTTTGACAAACGTCGAGTAATCGGTCTTCGTAATCTGCTGCGTGTGACCGATGTTGGGGAACAGAACGGTCGAGAGCACGAGGTAGACGACGAAGGCGATGAGCACGTAGAGGATCATATTCCGTCTACGCTTGTTGTCATCCATCTCCATCTGCTTGAACTCCATCTACTGGGGTTGATAATGGTTTCTAGAATACCCAACCCGAGCGACGATAAACCGACGCCGGGCACGAAAGGACAGAGATGGCATCACTGTAGGTCGGCAAGGTTCAAATCTATACAGGCGACGGCAAGGGCAAGACGACGGCTGCGCTGGGATTGGCGATGCGCGCCAAAGGTTATGGGCTCGACGTACTCATGCTGCAGTTTGCCAAGAAGCTGCACTGCGCCGAGCACGACGCCGCGCCGCGCCTGGGACTGCGCATTGTACAGGCCGATCGCGACACACCCGAGGCCTGCGCCGAGCAGATCATGGAGCTCGCACGCGAGCAGATATCACAGGTCGACGTTCTGATTTTGGACGAACTCGGCGAAGCGATGCGCCGCGGATTCGTGACGCGCGAGGATGTGGAGGGACTGATCGCGCTGAAGCCTGCCACCACGGAGCTCGTGCTCACCGGCCGCGGGCTGCTGCCTCTCGCGGACCTCGCCGACCTAGTCACCGAAATGCGCCCCGTCAAACACTACTTCGACGAAGGCCTCCTAGCCCGTCAAGGCATCGAATACTAATTGATCCAAAGGGGACGGAGGAAAACGGACCATCGACATCAAGACGGAGAGAAATGATCCGTTTTCCTCCGTCTCATACGGATCATTAGGCGGTGGCGCGGCCGAGCCAGTTGCCGCTATGGTGGTAGATGGTGAACATCGTGGCGGTGATGAGCCAGGTTACAGGGTAGACCAGCAGCAGGTGCTCAAGCGACGGATCGAACGGCATAATCGCAAACACCCAGATCACCCTGAGCACGACGGTGCCAAAAATCGTGAGCAGCATGGGCTGCAAGCTCACGCCGGCACCACGAATGGAGCCCGACGCGTTCTCGATAATCGAGAAAATCGCGTAGAACGGCGCAATGAAATGAAGAATCGTCGTGGTATACGCCGAAATCGAAGCATCGTCGACAAACAGACGCGACAACGGACCCGAGAATACCAGCAGCACGGCAGACAGGCCGCCAATGAGCATAAACGACAGCACGAGCGACGTATGGTAGCCCTTGCGCATGCGCTCGTAGTTGCGCGCGCCAAAGTTCTGTGCCGAGAACGTGGTGATCGAAACACCAAGCGCCTCGGTAACCATCCAGACAATGCCATCTAAGCGGCCCGAAAGACCCCACGCCGTGGTGATATCGGCACCAAACGAGTTGACCGACACCTGAATCAAAACGTTGGAAATCGAATACGCAGCAGACTGAAAGCCAAGCGGCAGACCACACGAGATCATGCTCTTGCAAATGCCAGGATCAATGCCGAGTTTGGACAGTGAAAGCCGCCACGCACCCGGTGCGTGCATCATACGAATCACGATCATCGTGGCGTTAGAGCAAATGGTCAGTGCCACCGCGATACCGCAGCCCAGAGCCTCCATATGAAGCACGGCAACGAAGATGACATCCAGCACCGCATTAACAAGGCAGCCGGAAGCGATAATCACAGCAGGCCCGCGCGTGTCGCCCACGGCGCGCAGCAGCGCCGTTCCCATATTGAGCAGCAGCGCCACAACCATGGCGGCAAAATAGCAACGAGCATATGCCACGCCCTCGGCCAATAGTTCATGCGGCGTGTTCATAAGCACCAGCATGGGCTCAACGAACACTATGCCGAGAATGGAGAAGACGATACCGCCCACCAGCGCGAGCGTCATGGCCGTGTGAACCGAACGATTCAGTCGTTCATCATCGTGCTGGCCAAAATACTGACCGGTAATGACCGCGCAGCCGGCGCCGACGCCAACGCAAAAGCCAATGCAGAGCTCGGTGAGCACCATCGTGGCTTGAATGCCACCCAGCGCGAGCTTGCCGCCAAACTGGCCGACGATATACGTACCGAT
This sequence comes from Collinsella aerofaciens, assembly GCA_905199455.1. Taxonomy (GTDB): domain Bacteria; phylum Actinomycetota; class Coriobacteriia; order Coriobacteriales; family Coriobacteriaceae; genus Collinsella; species Collinsella aerofaciens_AW. The sequence continues at coordinate 4,918 of CAJKGV010000111.1, forward strand.
AAGCGTGTAGGCCTGCTGAAAAAACGAACTAAAAAAGATGGGAACGCACAGCGACAGCAATTGCTGCCAAATGACACCTTGCGTTACATCGATCGCCGTAGATTTCTTAGCCACACGCCCTCCCCACACGCATACGTCAAACAGCAAAACGGCAATTTAAGACCAAAGCCAATACCAGCTTAGCACCGACCAGCGTCGGCCGAAACGCCCCGAACCAGAGCCCGGAGCGAAATATCTGTCTAGTGATACAAACCCGGCTGGTAGTGATACTCATTGCTCACGTGCGGGCACAGCTGCCAAAAGGCGACGGCGCTCGCCGCGGCCACGTTGAGCGAATCGACCCCGTGCGCCATCGGAATGCGCACGGCTCGGTCGCAGCCCGCGATAGTCTTGGCTCCCAGGCCGGCACCCTCGGTACCCATAAAGATCGCCAGGCGATCAATCTCCTGCAGCACGGGATCGTCCAACGACACCGAATCATCCGTCAACGCCATGGCGGCACACGAAAAGCCGGCATCGTGCAGCGCCGCCAGCCCATCATGCGGCCATACGCGCGCCTCACTGCCAATACGCGTCCAGGGCACCTGGAAAACCGTGCCCATGCTCACGCGGGCCGAGCGACGATACAGCGGGTCACAGCAAGTAGGGCTCACCAAAATGCCATCGACGTTCAGCGCAGCCGCCGAGCGGAAAATCGCGCCGACGTTGGTGTGGTCGACAATGCCCTCGAGGACGCATACGCGCACCGGGCGCTCCCCCGCCGCCTCGACGACACCGCCCAAGAACTCATCAACTGGAATCTGACGTGGACGACGGAATGCCGCGAGCGCACCGCGCGTCACGTTAAAGCCCGTCAGCTGCTCCATGAGCTCCATGGAGGCAACGAACACAGGAACCGGACCCGCGCCCTCGCGCACAACCAGGCGCTCGAACAACGGCATCATCTGGTCGAGCCAGCGTTCACCCAAAAGAAAGCTCACCGGCTGATATCCGGCACGCACGGCACGCTCGATGACCTTGGCGCTCTCCGCAATAAAGATGCCCTTTTGCGGCTCCAGCACGCAGCGCAGCTCGCGCTCGGTCAGTCGCACGTAGGCATCGAGCCGCTCGTCCTCGAGCGAATCAATTCGCAGAACCTCAACGGCATCAGTCATAGCAGCCAGCCCGCACCTTTCTTTGCAGCACCTATACAAATATCGGGGCAACGCCATGCGCCGCCCCGTCATTCATTTCAACCCGATAATACCGAAGGGATAATCGGTTTTACGCCTCAATGCGACGATACGTCACGAACTCATAATCGACGCCCTCGTCACCCTCACCGGCGACAATCG
>CAJKGV010000112.1:0-6213 GCA_905199455.1 Collinsella aerofaciens
AGGTCGGAGCCGCTGGCCGTCTTGGGGAACGCCATGACGTCGCGGATGGAGTCGGAACCGGTGAGCAGCATGCACACGCGGTCCAGGCCCAGAGCGAAACCGCCCATCGGGGGCGCACCAAACTTGAGCGCCTCCATGAGGAAGCCGAACTGAGACTCGGCGCGCTCCTCGGTAAAGCCCAAGAGCTTGAGCATGGACATCTGCATCTCGGCGTTGTGGATACGCATGCCGCCGCCGCCAGCCTCAAAGCCGTCCATGACAAAGTCGTAGGTGCAGGAACCGGCTGCCAACGGGTCGGCCTCGATCTTGGCGATGTCGGTCTCGGTCGGCAGGGTAAAGGGCTGATGCTCGGCTGCATAGGCCTTGCGGTCCTCATCCCAGTGGAACAGCGGGAAGTTGACGACCCACAGGAAGTCGTGGCCCTCGCGCTTGATCTCGAGCGCGTTAGCCATGTGGGAACGCATGCCGCCCAGGATCTCGTCGGAGAGCAGGCGCGGGCCGGCGGCAAACATCACAAGGTCGCCGGGCTCGACGTCCATGCGCTCGCGCAGAGCCGCCATCTCCTCGTCCGAGAAGAACTTGACGATGGGGCTGTTGATGGAGCCGTCCTCGCGGAAGGCGATCCAGGCCAGGCCCTTGGCGCCAAACGTGGAGGCCACGCCGGCGAGCTTGTCGATCTTGGCACGTGCCCAGGCACCGGCGCCCTTGGCGTTGATGGCCTTGACGACAGAGCCCTCCTCGTTCGCGGCAGTCGCAAAGACCTTGAACTTGGAGTTGGCAAAGATGTCGGTCAGGTCGACCAGGTGCATGCCATAGCGGGTATCGGGCTTGTCGGAGCCATAGGTGTCCATGGCCTCCCAGTAGTCCATACGACGCAGCGGCGTGGGCATCTCGACACCCATGCGGCCGAAGGCATCGGCAAGAACCTCCTCGAGCGCGCTCATGACATCGTTCTGGTCCACGAAGGACATCTCGATATCGACCTGGGTGAACTCGGGCTGGCGGTCAGCGCGCAGGTCCTCGTCGCGGAAGCACTTGGCAACCTGGTAGTAGCGCTCGACGCCACCGACCATGAGCAGCTGCTTCAGAAGCTGCGGGGACTGCGGCAGGGCGTAGAAGTTACCCGGCTGGATACGGCTGGGAACGATGAAGTCTCGAGCGCCCTCGGGCGTGGACTTAAACAGGGAGGGCGTCTCGACCTCCATGAACTCACGGTTGTGCAGCGCCTCGCGAATGGCAAAGGTGAAGTCGGAGCGCAGCTTGAGGTTGGCCATCATCTCGGGACGGCGGAGGTCCAGATAGCGATAGCGCAGGCGGGTGTCCTCGCTGGTCTCGATGCCGTCCTCGATCTGGAACGGCGGGGTGACGGACGTGTTGAGCACCTCGGCGTGGTCGGTCAGGACCTCGATCTCGCCGGTCGCGAGCTTAGTGTTGGTGGTCTCCTCGCCACGGGCGCGCACGACGCCGTGAATCTTGATGGGCCACTCGGGACGCATGGTCTCGGCGATCTTAAAGGCGTCGCCGTCGGAGTGCTCGGGGTCGAAGGTGAGCTGCGTGATGCCCTCACGGTCGCGAAGGTCGCAGAAGATAAGGCCGCCGTGGTCGCGGCGACGGCTCACCCAACCGGTGAGGGTGACCTCTTCGCCCACGTTCTCGAAGCGAAGCTCGCCGCAGGTACGGGTGTGCATGGAATGCTCATCGATGGGACGGGTCTGGCTCATACCAGTGATCCTCCTTTATGGATCTGTGCCGCCCCGTGTCGTTCCGGGCGGCGTCGTACAGATTTGCCCAGCCTGCGTAAACCGCGCAGCCAGACATGGCGTTCTATCTTATCGCACCCGCATCGATGTGCCGCGAAAAAGTAGCTCTTGCCCAAAGACTTGACGGAGACGAAACAATTGACGCACCGCGGCACCCGCCCGCGCTCGTCACGTGCGACAATGTGCCCCAATACAACTGCACTCGGAAAGGCCCGCCATGACCGCACGCCTCATCGTTATGGATATCGACTCCACGCTCATCAACCAAGAGGTCATCGACCTGTTGGGCGAAGAGGCCGGCGTGGGCGAGCAGGTGGCACAGATCACCGAGCGCGCCATGCGCGGCGAGCTAGACTTTAAGCAAGCACTCGAGGAACGCGTGGGGCTGCTCGCCGGCCTGGACGAGAGCGTATTCGAGCGCACCTTTGAGCGCGTGACATTTACCCCCGGCGCGCTAGAGCTTGTGCGCTCGGCACACAGCAAGGGCTGGAAGGTCGGCGTGGTAAGCGGCGGCTTTCACGAGGTCGCCGACAAGATCGTGGCCGCCGCGGGCATCGACTTTTGCCTCGCTAACCGCCTGGAGGTCGTGGACGGCAAGCTCACCGGCAAGCTGGCGGCAAACATTGTGACCAAGGAGTCCAAACTTATCCAGCTGCTGGATTGGGCAGTTGAGTGCGGCGTCGATATGGCACACACCGTGGCAATCGGCGACGGCGCCAACGACATCCCCATGATTCAGGCCGCGGGCACGGGCATCGCGTTTTGCGCCAAGCCCAAGACGCGCGAAGCCGCCCCGTTTGCCATCGACGAGCGCAACCTGATGCTCGCCATGGACATCATCCTGCGCGACTAGCAAGTTCGCCCAACAATTGAATCAGCCTGTCCTATAGTTTCCGAACAATTTTGTCTTAGTGTTCGGAAACATACCTTTTGAGTGCTAGACTTTGCGCCGTCGAAGGGAACATATATGGATAAGCGAGATCTTGAGCAGTTGCTGAGCGATGTTGCCGGCGGAGCAGTCACCCCGGCTGTCGCCCTTACGCGCATCCAGACGGCGCCAACCGCCGATCTGGGCTTTGCGCAGCTCGATCTTTCGCGCGGAGTGCGCCAGGGAGCCGGCGAGGTCGTCTACGGTGCCGGTAAAACCGCCGAGCAGATTGCCGCCATTATCGAAGCGCTGCACGATACCGGCCAGGAGCGCATCCTGGTCACGCGCCTGGACGCCGAAAAGGCAGCCCGCACCTCGGAGCTCCTCGACAACGGCATCGACCTGGGATATGTCCCGGACGCACAGCTCGCCCTCGTGGGCGGCAAGCCCTCCCCCACTGGCAACGGACGCATCGTCGTCGCCTGCGCCGGCACGAGCGACCTGCCCGTCGCCGAGGAAGCCGCATTGACGGCCGAGTTCTATGGCAACGAGGTCGACCGCCTCTACGACGTGGGTGTCGCCGGCCTGCACCGTCTGCTCGCGCATGCCGAGGAGCTTGCCCAGGCACAGGTGGTCATCGCCATTGCCGGCATGGAGGGCGCACTGGCGAGCGTTGTCGGCGGCCTGGTGAGCTGTCCGGTCATCGCCGTTCCCACCAGCGTGGGTTACGGCGCGAGCTTTGGTGGCGTAGCCGCGCTGCTCGCCATGCTCAACTCCTGCGCCAGCGGCGTTTCGGTCGTCAATATCGACAACGGCTTTGGTGCTGCCTACCAGGCAAGTCTTATCAATCATCTGAGCGCAGGCACACCTCGCGCCCGTTAAGGAGCATTCCATGTCCAACCATCAGCATACGCTTATCATCGACGGCACCTCGGGCATCAGCGGCGATATGACCGTCGCGGCCCTGCTCGACCTGGGCGCCAGCGAGGAACATCTGCGCGAACAGCTCGCCACGCTGCCGGTCGACGGCTTTTCGATCGCCGTGACGCGCGTAAACAAGCATGGCATCGACGCCTGCGATTTCGACGTCCAGCTTGCAGAGGAGCTCGAGAACCACGATCACGATATGGCCTGGCTCTACGGCAACGAAGCAGCTGCCGAGCACACGCACGAGCATGAGCACCACCATCATGACCATGATGAGCACGAACACGAGCACTGTCACGATCATGACCATGAGGCCCACGGTCATGGCCACGAGGGTCACCATCACGCCCACCACCATCACCACCGTTCTTTGGCGGATGTCACCGCCATCATCGATGGCTCACGGCTAAGCGATGGTGCCAAGCGTCGTGCCCTCGCCATTTTTTCCGTACTCGCTGATGCCGAGGCAAAGGCTCACGGCAAAACGCCCGAGACCGTCCTGTTCCACGAGGTGGGCGCCGTCGACTCCATCGTCGACGTCTGCTCTGTCGCCATCTGCCTCGACGGTCTGGGTATTGAGGATATCGTGGTCGAGTCTCTCTCCGAGGGCCACGGAACCATCCGTTGCGCCCACGGCCTCATGCCCATTCCCGTCCCCGCTGTCGTCAACCTGTGCCAGGCGGGCAATATCGCCCTCACGCCTGCACCGGTCGCCGGCGAGCTCGTGACGCCGACGGGCGCCGCCATCGTCACCGCGCTGCGTACGTCCGACCAACTGCCCTCACGCTACCGCATCGAAGCTGTCGGCTACGGCGCCGGCAAACGCCCCTACGAAGGTTGCTCCGGTACGCTCCGCTGCCTGCTCGTTCACGCGGACGCATAGCCATGGATGCCCGCAAGGCAAAAAGCCGCGCTGCCATCGTTACGGCGTTCTCCGAGCTCCTGTGCGAGAAAGACTACGGCAAGATCACCGTCGGCGACATCATCGCTCGTGCCCACGTAGGTCGGGCCACGTTCTACGGGCTCTTCAAGAGCAAAGATGACCTGCTCGCTGAGCTCGTGCGCGATATCTGCACCCATGCCCTCGACGATGACGGTACGCCCCTCGATGACCCACTCGTACAGGTCGAGCATATCCTCAACAACCTCTGGAATCGTCGGCAGGGTGTACGGGCACTGGTAGCCGGCGCCGGCTCACGCATCTTCGCCGACAGCCTCCGCAAGACCATCATGTCACGAGCAGCCGAAACCGTGCCCGTCGACCCCTCAGGCCCCGCCGGCACCATGGACCGAAGCTTCCTACTACACCACATAGCCTCAAGCTTCGTAGGAATGGTCCAATGGTGGGCCTGGCACAACTTCGAAGCAAACAAAGCCGACGTAGCCAAAGACTACCTCTCAGCCATAAAACCCCTCTTCAACTAAGTAAACCCCTCATCCCAAAGTTCCGCCCTCATCTCAAAGCCCCGCCCCAACCCAAAGCACAATCCATCCCAAAGTATCGACAACAGCCCTACGCCCCTACCAGCAACAAGCCCCTCCCATCCAAATTCAGATATATATGTTGGGTTGCTTGTACGAACGCAACAAAGACCCCGCAGCTGACCGCATGGGGTAACTTCCCAGCGCATTCCGCAGGACGCAAAAAGGCTCGCCGCACGAAGTGCGCAGCGAGCCTTTTTGCATGTCCGAGGACGCGCTGGGAAGTTACCCCATGCGGCCAGCGGACAACTATGTAGCCTTCGACTAGAACATGCCCAAGAAACCATGCACAAACAGCGCGGCCACAATAGCACCGACAAACGGCGCGATGCCAGGAACAAGCAGACCATACTTCCAGTTGTTGTCAGCCTTGTTCTTGATCGGCAGCACCTGATAGGCCATGCGAGGACCAAGGTCACGGGCTTGATTCATGGCGAAGCCGGTGATGCCGCCCATGCCCATGCCAACGGCCCAAACGATCAGGCCGACGCAGATAGCGAGCATCAGGACGTTCTCGCCAGCACGGTTAGCAGCAGCAAGGATGGCGCTGATGAACACAAAAGTGCAGATAGCCTCGCAGAAGAAATTACGGGCATAGTTCGTACCCTCGGTGGTGGGGTTGGTCGAGAAGATATTGCGCTGGGCAATGGGATCGACGACGCCATCGGAAGCCTTGAACTCATCGGCATACATAAGCCAAGCGATTACGGCGCCCACAAAGCCGCCGAGCATATCGGCAATCATGAAGGGGATGCAGCTGCTCCACGGCACCAGGCCTACGATGCACTGGGCAAGCACCATGGCGGGGTTCATGCACACGGCACCGCCAAAGACAAACAGGCAGACCGAGATGCCAAAAGACCAAGTGGTGATGGCAAACATGTGGCCGGAGCCCTGATACTTGGTGCCCTTGAGCACGGTATCGCAGTGCACGCCCACGCCAAAGATGATCATGAGGGCAGTTGCGCCGAATTCGCAGAGGAGTTTGGTAAGCATAAAACCTTATCTTTCTTGTCGGTTAAAAACGATTCGTTTAGGCCACGCACTAGTGCTGCGCGACGACAACACCCAGGCCATCGGGGATGACGGCAACCTTGGCATCGGCACCCTTCATCTCAAAGGCGAGCTTGAGCGCCTCCTCGAGGGTGTTGACCGGCGTCATGTGCATATCCTTGA
>CAJKGV010000113.1:0-6184 GCA_905199455.1 Collinsella aerofaciens
CCTGGTGATCGGTCGGCTCGTTGAGCAGTGAATAGTCGACCTTAGCCTTGTCGAAGCCGTACGGAATCAGGTGCTTTACGTCGACGCCGGCGTTCTTAGCCACCTCGGTAATGGGCAGCGGCGTGACGGAACGTGCGATTTCGATGTCAGTAGGCATGGGCGGTCCTTTCGTTACCGAATGAGAAAAAGACCAATTCAGCATAGCACGGGCGCGCAATAGTAAAACACCCGTAACCGATGAATGGCGATATGTTTATCCAATGCTCAGCGATAGCCTACAGACTAGCCAAAACAAAGCGCCCTAAACGGTAGGTTCAATCCCCAGGTGCTCAAAGGTGCGAAGGGTTGCCTGACGGCCCTGCGGCGTACGAATCATCAACCCGCACTGCAGCAGATAGGGCTCATAGACATCCTCGAGCGTGCCCGGGTCCTCGCCCACCGCGCTGGCAAGGGTCGTAAGTCCCACGGCACGACCGGAGAACGTCTTAGCGAGCGTCTCCAAAATGCGAATATCCATCCAGTCCAGACCGAGCTCATCGATCTCGAAGAACTCAAGCGCCTGGCGACAGATATCGAGCTCGATGGGGCCGTTGCCGCGCACCTGTGCGTAATCGCGCACGCGCTTGAGCAGGCGGTTGGCAAGACGTGGCGTGCCGCGCGAACGCGAGCCGATCTCGAGTGCACTGGGATGGTCGATCGTCACGCCCAGGATAGTCGCCGAGCGCGTCACAATCTGTGCGAGCTCCTCGACCGTGTAGTAATCCAGGCGATATGAAATGCCAAAGCGGTCGCGCAACGGGCCGGTCAACATGCCTGAGCGGGTCGTTGCCGCTACCAGCGTAAACTTGGGAATATCCAGGCGAATCGAGCGAGCCGCCGGACCCTTGCCGATCACGATATCGAGGGCAAAGTCCTCCATCGCGGGGTACAGGACCTCCTCGACCGAACGGTTGAGGCGGTGGATCTCGTCGATAAACAGCACATCACCCGGCTGCAAGTTAGTAAGGATGGCTGCCAGGTCGCCCGTGCGCGCTATGGCAGGGCCACTCGTGGTCTTGATCTGAGCGCCCAGCTCGTTGGCGATAACGGTGGCCAGCGTGGTCTTGCCCAGGCCCGGAGGACCCGAGAAAATCACGTGGTCGAGCGTCTCGCCACGGCTCTGCGCTGCCTCGATGAGCACGCGAAGGCTCTGCTTGATATGCTCCTGACCGCAGTAGTCATCCAAGCGCTGGGGGCGCAAAGTGCGGTCGACATCGAGGTCCTCGGCCGTCAGCTCCGAGCCCACCATGCGCTCGCCGTGCGCCATGGATGCCGCCGGCGAGTTGCCGGGCGTCGCCCACAGGTCCTGAGAGTCATCGGCTTCCCACATCACGCATCCATTCCGAGTCGCTTAAGCGCCGCGCCGAGCAGATCCTCGACACGCATATCCTGCCCATCATACCCGCTCAGGGCAACATCGGTCTCCTGCGGGCTAAAGCCCATGGAAAGGAGTGCCGCACGGGCATCATCAATCGCCGAAGGAGCGGCGGCGGGAACCGGCATCGCAACCTGGCCGGGAATCACGTCGACCGGCACAAAGCCCTTATCCTTGGCAAAGGTGCTCTTGAGTTCCAGGATCAGGCGCTGAGCTGTCTTTTTGCCCACACCGGGTACCTTGGCCATGCCCTTGTCGTCCTCGGCCATCACCAGCGAATACAGTTGCCCCACGGTATAGGTGGAAAGCACGGCGAGCGCCAAGCGCGGGCCAACGCCCGAGACGGACACGAGCCGGTCGAACATCGTGCGCTCATCCTTTGAGAAAAAACCGAAAAGTGTCATGGCGTCCTCGCGCACCTGCATACGCGTGTAGAGGCGGACCTCGCCGCCGGGCGTCGGCAACGTGGCCGCAGTGCTGCCCGAAATGCCGAGCTCAAAGCCAACGCCCGACACATCGACGACAGCAGAGCTCATCGTGGCCTCGACAAGCGTTCCGTGGAGCTGGGAAATCATCAGTATCCGGTTCCTCTCTGTTGATAGAACTCGCCACCGGTGAGGGTGCGGGTGCGGCTGAGGTTTACGTGGCATATGGCGCAAGCCAGGGCATCGGCGGCATGGTCGGGATGCGGGTCGTGGTCGAGCTGCGTGAGCGTGCGTACCATGTAGGCGACCTGCCGCTTGTCCGCGGCGCCGGTGCCCACCACAGCCTGTTTGATCTGCATGGGCGTGTACTCGCCAATCTCGAGCGCGCACTCCGAAAGCGCCACGAGCGCAGCACCGCGGGCATGCGCCGTGGGGATGGCCGAACGAACGTTGGCGCCAAAGTAGATGCTCTCGACAGCAGCCGTGTCGGGTCGATAACGCTCGACGACATCCTTAAGGTCATGGGCGATATGCGACAGGCGCACCGCGAGCGGACTTCCGGCACTGGTCTCGATGCAGCCGTAGGCACGGCAGCGAACCTCGCCACGCCGCTCCTCGATAATCCCCCAACCCGTATGAGCCAAACCGGGGTCGATGCCCAAGATAACCAAGCCAACCTCCCCTCGCCACAAGCACAGCGCAAGACAAGGCCCCGCGCATCATTCACGAACGTCTGTTCTAGAATAACACAACGGGGCCAAGATGCTTAAAGCAAGATTGCTTCTGCCCTAGTTCTGGCTAAAGAATGGGAACTGCCTCGGATCAACCGGCGGATGCGGCATCGGGCCACCCTGGGGACTACCTTGCGAGCCGCCCTGACCGCCCATCATCTTATCGATGGCGTCCTGAACCTCGCCCTCGAACTTCTTCATTCCCTCGTGCAAACGACGCTGACCGTCCTCAGAGCGCAGCTCCTCCATCTGCTCGGGCGAAATACCCAGAAGCTCGCCCAGCACGCCCATCATCTCGTTTCGCACGCGCTCGCTCGTATCCTCGTCAGCAAAACGGCGCACCTCGGCGCGCGCCAGCGAATCGACCGACATGCGCTCCTTGCCGTTAAGCCCCAGGTCGGACCACGCGAGCATGTATGGCCAGGAGCGCTCGGCAAACGAACGGGACGAGACGATCGGCGCCGTCGGCAACATGCGGCGGGCAGCTTCACCCTGTCGAACGAGCATCAGCAGCAGCGAGCAGGCCTCAGGCTTGCCAGCGGCCATCGGGATGTCGTCGAAAGATCGATTGCGGTCCACGTGCGCCTCGAGCGCGCCATCGACCTCACCCGGCTCAAGCCCGCCGAGCAGCTGCGCCGCGCGGTCGAGCATATCGACCGGACCATCGAGCGTCGAGAGCGCCTGCGCCAACACTCGCTCCATGCAGTCTTCCACCGCGTTGAGCGTCACGAGCTCTTGGGGCACCACGGCAGACGTGCGGTTGCGCACACGTGCCACAAACTCAAGCGTCGACAGGTACACATCGCCAAAGGGCGCGTAATCGCCCTGGTAGCCGCCGCAAAGCGCCGGCGCCGCCAGCGCGTATTCGGTTTTGGACAGCGGGCTCAGCGCCATCGCACCCAGCTCGAACGCCGTGTCCTCCAGCATGAGGCCCAGCGTGCGCGAGCGCAGACGCTCGGCATCGCCCGCCGACACGTCGCGATCGAGCACACGCGCCGCATCCGGTGCATCGCGCTCGACGGTGCGAATGTGCAAACGCTCGGCGATGGCGCGGACGGCGGCACAGCGGGCAGCCTCGGCCTCTTCCTGCGCCGGCGTAAAGATACGGTTGCGCCCCAGCACCAGGCCAATCACATTGCGCGGGCCCAGAGCGTCGACGGCCAGCGCCGCTAGCAGGGACGACGGCAAGTCACCCTCGAGTGCCACCACAGCACGCGACGCACCGTGGGCTCGGGCGTTGTCGCGCACGGCGAGCACCAGCGCCTGCCACAGCCACTCCTCGGAACGGAACTCGGGCAGTTCGTGATCTTCCAGGGCATCAAGCATCACGCCGCGCTGAATCTCCTGGACCAGCAGGCTCTCCTCAAAACACGGCGCCTGGGCCACCACGCGACCGCAGTCGTCGAGCACAAACGAGCCGCCGGTATACACCGACTCGTCATAGGCGCCGACCGGCGCCATGCAGGCAAACCACACGCTGCGCTTGGATGCGATCTTGCGGTAGGCGCCGCTGCGAACGGCGGCAATGGCGGCAGTCTCGCGGTCGGTCATGTCAAACGCGTTGAATTGGAAATACGCGATGAGGTCGACGCCGGTCGGCAACATCTCGAGCTCGCGGTCCAAGTCAAAAATCACGGCGATGCGCACGCCGTCCACGTCGAACACCGGCGGCGCCCAACGCGTGTCGTTGTTCTCGCCACGCTGCAAGGCAATGCTCGAACGCGCCGGCACCACATGACCGTCCTTGAGCATCATGTAGTCGAGCAGCGGCTGGCCCTCAAACGAAACCGCCGCGGGCACGATGCAGATCATGTCAAGCTCCTGGATACGCTCGGCGACACCAGTCAAGCCGGCAAGCATGTCGTGCTCAAAGTCGGCAGCGCCCACCAGGCCACCGGGCATGGCGCCCATAAAGAGCGGAGCCGGAACGCACAGCACGCGCGCCCCGCGCTCGCGGGCCAGACGAGCCTGGTCCTCGATGCGGCCGCAAATGCCCTCAATATCACCCAGGCGCATATCGATCTGTGCAAGCGCGAGCTTCATGGCCCAGCCCTTTCCGTCGTAAACCATCGAAATCGTAGTAAAAGCGCCGGCCGCATAATGCAGTCGGCGCTTGCATGTGCATATGCTAGCTATGATACCCCGAGCGGGGGCGCGCTCCTAGAATGTCGCGGACCACAGCCCGTGCAGGTTGCAGTAGGCATAGACGGTACCGGTCTTGGAGCCGCCCGCGAAAAACGTCGCGGGTTTCATGCCGGGCTCAAGGTAATGGACCTCTAAGCGGCCCTCGGCCTCAAGGGCGATCCACTCAATGTAGTGCTCGGGCAGGCTGGGGTGCTCGACCGAGCCAACGCGTGCGCGGATTACGTGACCGTCGCGCTCGGTCTCGACAACAGGCACGTGCTTCTCGTGCGCCGCGTCCTCAGTGTTTGCGGTCAGCTCCGTGCAACCGGCAGGGGTCGCAACGTCATCGCCAAGGGCAGCGATGAGCTTACCGTCGGGGTCCTTAAAGAATTTCGCCATGATGTTCTCCTTTGCTGATGTGCCGATGTTCTTGATGGTTCTTATGCCCAAAGGCAGGCAAACCATCCATGGCATTGCAAATGAACACATAACGGATCAGGCAAGCGGTCGGGCCAAAATGCGTCGACCGTCCTGCCCACTCCAGCAGTCCCACCCCGCGCGCGGCTAGCGCCCGTCGCCGCCCAGCAGCGCCAGAACATCTTCGCGGGTAAACAACGCCGACGAGATGCCGTCGCCGCCGAGCACGCTGTTGACCAGATCGCGCTTGGACTCCTGCATCTGCATAATGCGCTCCTCGATCGTGTCCTTGGCGATGAGCTTGTACACGGTCACGGTATGTTGCTGGCCAATACGGTGTGCACGGTCGGTCGCTTGGTCCTGCGCCGCCACGTTCCACCACGGGTCGTAGTGGATGACCACGTCGGCAGCCGTCAGGTTAAGGCCCACGCCGCCCGCCTTGAGCGAAATCAAAAAGACCGGAACCTCGCCCGCTTGGAACTGCGCGACCATCTTGGCGCGGCTCTCCTTAGACGAAGCGCCCGTGAGCTTAAGGAAGGCGATGTCCTCCTTGGCCAAGCGCTTGCCGATGATATCGAGCATGCCCGTAAACTGGCTGAACAACAGGATGCGATGCCCGCCGTCGAGTGCGCCGTGCACGAGCTCCATGCACGTATCGAGCTTGGCGCTCCCCGCCTTGTAATCCTCGTAGTGTAGACGCGGGTCGCAGCAGATCTGGCGCAGCTTGGTGAGCTCGGCGAGCACTTTGAGCTTGTCTTTTTTAAACTCGGATGCCTCGCGGCGCTGCACCTGCTGGGCGATGCGGTCCTGGTTGGCCAGGTAGAGCTTGCGCTGCTCGCCGGTAAGCTGTGCCATGACGGTGTCCTCGATCTTTTCGGGTAGATCGGCCACCACGTCTTCCTTTACGCGGCGTAGCACAAACGGCGACACGAGCGCCTGCAGGCGAGCGGCACTGTCACCCTCGGCGTGCTCGACCGGGCTCTCAAAGCGCTTGGCAAACGACTCGCGCGTCCCCAAAAGGCCCGGCATCAAAAAGTCGAAGATGCTCCAGAGCTCGGATAGGCGATTTTCGA
>CAJKGV010000114.1:0-6095 GCA_905199455.1 Collinsella aerofaciens
TGGAAGAGCGCCGCGCCTGGCGTGGCTGCAGCGAGCAGACCACGCTGTCCTCGGCAAGCGGCAAGGCGCCGGTCTCCCTTACCAACGGCCAGCAACAGGCACTCGCGCAGATTGAGCGCGCCCGTCTGGACGCTCATGGCGACGTGGTGCTGGTCGACGGCGTCACCGGCTCCGGCAAAACCGAGGTCTACCTCTCCGCCATCGAGCGCGTGCTTGCAGTCGGCCGCTCGGCCTGCGTGCTGGTGCCCGAGATCTCGCTGACGGCCCAGACCGTCGGCCGCTTCCGCTCGCGCTTTGGCGAGACGGTCGCCGTGTTCCATTCGCGCCTTTCGGCCGGTGAGCGCCTGGACCAGTGGGATATGGTCGCCAGCGGTGCGGCCCGCGTGGTCGTCGGTGCCCGCTCGGCACTCTTTTGCCCGCTCAGCGACCTTGGTCTCATCATCATCGACGAGGAGCACGAGACCAGCTACAAGCAGGGCTCCAGTCCGCGCTACCACGCGCGCGAGGTGGCGGCCGAGATGGCGCGCCGCTACCGCTGCCCGCTCGTGTTGGGATCCGCCACGCCTTCTGCCGAGGCCCTCAACCGCTGCCGCCGTGGCACGTATAACGGTGCTGCCTGGACACGCGTCGAGATGCCCGAGCGACCGGGACACGCAGTCCTGCCGACAGTCCGCATTGCCGACCTGCGCCGTGAGTTTTCTCACGGCAGCCGCTCCATGTTCTCAAAACCGCTGATGGAAGGCCTGGAGCGTGTGGTCGAGCGCCGCGAAAAAGCCGTGCTGTTGCACAACCGCCGTGGCTTTGCGCCGTTCCTGATGTGCCGCGAGTGCGGCTGCGTCCCCACCTGCAACCACTGCTCCACCGCGCTTACGTATCACGAGCGCACGCACACGCTGCAATGTCACACATGCGGATCCTCCTGGCGCGTGCAGCCCTATCCCGCGCCCACGAGTCGTTGCCCCAAATGCGGAAGCCGTTACCTTGCAAAAATGGGTCTGGGCACGCAGCAGATCGAGGACGCGCTGCACCAGATGCTTCCCGAGGACGTCGCCATCATCCGCATGGATGCCGATTCCACGCGCGGCAAGGATGCGCACAAAAAGCTGCTCGAGCAGTTCGATGCGGCCGATTGCGCCGTGTTGCTGGGCACCCAAATGATCGCAAAGGGCCTCGACTTTCCCGAGGTCACGCTCGTGGGCGTGGTCAATGCCGACTTCGCCCTCAAGCTGCCTGATTTTCGCGCAGGGGAGCGCGCCTACGATTTGCTGGAGCAAGTCGCCGGCCGTGCCGGCCGCGGTGATCGCCCCGGCGAGGTGATCATCCAGACCTATCTGCCCGAGGATCCGGTCATTCGCGCCGTCGCTGAGCATGACCGTTCGATCTTTACCGACTACGACCTGGACCAGCGCCGCGACGCGCTGTACCCGCCGTTTGTTCGCTTGGTTAACATCTTGGTGTGGTCGGCGAACCGAGACGACGCGCAAGACTACATCGGACGCATCGCAAAGCTTCTTAAGCGGCGCTGGCATGCCGCCGCGCCCGACTTTTTGCGGGCGGGGAGTGCCGTGCCGCAGGTGCTGGGCCCGGCTTCGTGTGTAATCGAGAGAGCCAAGGACCGTTACCGCTTCCATCTGCTTGTGAAGTCGCCCGTGGGGTACCATGTCTCTGATGATATCGACGCCTGCCTCAAAGAGGTGGGCTCCGTGCGCGGCGTGAGCGTGAGCGTTGACGTCGACGCCTATGATTTGATGTAACAACCCGAAAGGATGGCCATGGAAGCCAACGGAATCGTACTGTCGCCCGACCCTCGTCTGCGCCAGGAGTGCGCCGTCATCGAGGAGATCACCCCGGCGATCGAGGCGCTTGCCGAGAAGATGAAGAAGATGATGTTTGAGAACGGCGGCTGCGGCCTGGCTGCCCCGCAGATCGGCGAGCTCATTCAGCTCGTCACCATCGACTGCGACTACAGCGACAAGAGCGACTATGATCCGTACGTGCTCATTAACCCTGTCATTGTTGAGCAGAGTGACCATCTGGTGCCGTTTAGCGAGGGCTGCCTTTCCATTCCTGGCATTAGCTGCGAGATCGAGCGTCCCGACCATGTCGTCGTCGAGGCGTACGACTTGGATGCCAACCTTATTCGCTATGAGGCCACGGGCGATCTGTTCTGCGTGTGCCTGCAGCACGAGATCGATCACCTGCACGGTAACACCATGTTCGAGCGACTGAAGCCGATGCAGCGCATCAAGGCAGTCAAGGAGTACCAGGACGCCCTGGCCCGCGGCGCTCGACCGGGCGAGACGGAGTAAGTCGTCCGTCCCCTTCCGCCACAGGGCTTAGGTTTTGCTCCATGCTCAAACAGTCCTGCTCGCACGAAGAGCACATTAAGTGCTCTTCGGCTCGTGCGGAACTGCGCGTGGAGCAATAACCTAAGCTCTGTGGCGGAAGGGGACTGCGTTTTCGTGCTCCTTTTCGCCCGGGTGCCGTCGGGCCAGGGAAGGGCGTCTTCGCTGATAATTGCTTTGCTGAAAGAGCTGCTTTTATTGCGGCTCTTTCTTTGGTTTTGGGTATATTTGTTCTTGTTGAATTGTTATTGCGGATGGGCTAGTGACTTGGCTTTCCGCTGTTCTTTGTAGCCGTCTCGGCTTTGGTTGAGGGGAGACGTTCTTTATGCGTATTGTGTTTATGGGTACGCCTGATTTTGCTGTGCCTTCTTTGACTTCGCTTGTTGAGGCTGGGAATGAGATTGCGCTTGTTGTTACTCGTCCTGATGCTGTTCGTGGGCGTGGTAAAAAGCTGGATCCGTCTCCTGTTAAGGCTAAGGCGCTTGAGCTTGGGTTGCCGGTTATTGAGGCTAATCGTATGACGCCGGAGGTTGTTGAGGCGCTTCAGGCTGCCCATGCCGATATTTTCTGTGTGGCTGCTTATGGCTGCATTCTGCCTGATGACGTGCTGCATATGGCGCCGCTTGGCATTGTGAATGTTCATGCGTCCTTGTTGCCTCGTTGGCGAGGGGCTGCTCCAATTCAGCGTGCGATTCTCGCTGGTGATGAGATTGCTGGCGTTTCTATCATGCGCATCGGACATGGCGTGGATACTGGTGCTTATTGTGCTCAGGCTTCCACGTCGGTTGCTGGTAAGCATGCTGAGGCGTTGACCATGGAGCTTGGTGTGCTTGGCGGCAAACTGCTTGCCGATACGCTTCCCTCGCTTGCCGATGGCTCGGCTGTTTGGACTGAGCAGGATGAGTCGCTCGTCACTCATGCTGCCAAGATTTCCAAGCAGGAGATGCGTCTTGATCCGCAGATGGCTGCGCTCGATTGCGTGCGTCATGTGCTCGCTTCGTCCGATACCGCGCCTGCTCGTTGCGTGATTGCCGGCAAGACCGTGCGTGTGCTCGATGCTGCGCTGGCCGATGTTTCGCTTGGCGAGGGCGCCGTTGACGTTAAGGCCAAGCGTGTTTACCTTGGTCTTTCCGATGGCACGGTTGAGTTGCTCGAGGTTAAGCCCGATGGCAAGCGTGCTATGGCTGCTTCTGCTTGGGCTGCTGGCCTGCAGGGTGCCGATCTTTCGTGGGGTGTTTTGTCATGAGCAAGCTGTCTCCCGCGCGCAAGCTTGCGCTCGATGTGCTGATGGAGGCCGATCGCCGCGGCATGTATGCACGCGACGTGCTGTCCTCTCGCGCATCGGCCAAGGCTATTGACCAGCGCGATTCCGCTTTTGCCGCTCGTTTGGCACTCGGTGTTGCCGCCACGCAGGGTATTTTGGACGAGCTGCTCGATCAGTTTCTTGATAAGCCTAAAAAGGTTGCGCCCCGTGTTCGCATGGCGCTACGTATCTCGGCCTTCGAGATGCTCTATCTGCATACGCCTGGCCGCATTGCCGTAAGTCAGGGTGTTGAGCTGGTCCGCAGCGGCGCTAAGTCCGCCGCCGGTTTGGCGAATGCCGTGCTGCACAAGGTTGCGGACAACGTTGAGGACTTTGCTACCGCATTTGACGTGGATGAATCCGAGCGACGCTTGGTTCGTCTGTCGCGCCTGATGGGTCTACCGCGTTGGCTGTGCGCTCGCATTATGGCATCGTTCGACACGCCTGAGGGCGTGCTTAACTTTGCCGGCAATCTGGCCCCCGCACCGCTGGCCCTGCATGAGAACGCCTTTGCGACTAAGCTCGATCCGTATATCTCGCAGCTCGTCGCGCCTGTCTTCCCGGGCTGCCATGCCCCGGTTGATGCCCAGGTTACCGTTGCTTCGGGTGTGTTTGAGCGTGCTGCCGCGGTGGCATCTGATCTCAACGCCCAGCTCATCGCCACGGCAGCCACGCGCCCCGGTAGCTGCCTTGAGATTGGTGCCGGTCGCGGTACCAAGACCTATGTGATGATGTGCCAGGCCAAGCGCGCCGGCTATGAGCGTCAGCATACGGCGCTCGATCTGCATGATCGCAAATGCGATCTGAATCTCGCTCGCCTGCACAAGGCCGGTATTCAGGGCGTTCGTACGGTTTCGGGTGATGCCTGCGAGCTTGATGAAGTACTGACGTCGTTTGATGCCATGCTTGGCAAACCGGTTAAGTTCGACACGGTCTTTATCGATGCGCCGTGTTCGGGCACCGGCACCATGCGCCGTCATCCCGAGATCCCGTGGCGCCTGACCGAAAAGGATGTGGCGGTTGAGCTGCCCAAACTGCAGCTGACGATGCTCAAGGAAGCCGCCGCGCGCGTGGCCGCCGGCGGTGAACTCATCTATGCCACCTGCTCGGTCTTTGATGAAGAGAACACGCACGTCGTGGATGCCTTCCTGGCCTCTCCCGAGGGTGCCGGCTTTAGCGTGGCACCGCTTTCCGAGGCACAGATTCTGCAACTCCCCGAGTTCGATCAGGCCAAGAGGCTCGTATCCGTACGCCAGAACGATCGAGGCCTCTTCCAAAGCGTCCCCGTAAACGCCGACTCCTACGACGGCCACTTCTGCGCCAGGCTGGTCCGTAAGTAACGACTAAGTTGCGGTGAAATAGGGATTGAATAGCGGCTTTTGCCCGCCAAACAGTCCCTATTTCACCGCAACTCATAAGGAAACCTGGGTAGATAATTAGCCACCTATAGCGCAAAGAAACAGCCCCGCGATCGGTGTTGGTCGCGGGGCTGATTGGTTTCTAGTGGTTGTGCGGGCAGTTGGCGCAGTGGCCGCTGGTGGCGCTGGTGCTGGAGCCGCCGCTTCGCTGGTCGGTGTTGTAGAAACCGCTGCCCTCAAATTTAATGCCGCTGGCCGAGAACGTCTTGGCCGCCGGGGCACCGCAGCTCGGGCACACGACCTCGGGAGTCTCGGACATGGGATGCTCAACCTCAAACACGTTGCCGCAGCTCGAGCACTTGTAATCGTAGCGCGCCATAATACTTCCTTTTCAGCACAAAGCGGGCAGATTACTCTGCCCGCAAAAATTCAAACGTCTGTAACTGTACCCTATATCGGGGGTTTTATCACGCTTCGCCCCAGAATCTATGGTTGTTGCGCAGGAGCTGTGCGGTTTTGTTTTCGGCGGCTGCAATGTCCGCCTCGTCAGCTTGCCAGGTCCAGTTGCCCGTGGCAACGCCCGGAACGTTCATGCGTGCGTCGTCGCCAAGCCCCAGGACATCCTGCAGCGGCATCATCACCAGGGGAGCGTCGCTTGCCAGCGCGTCGCTCATCAGCTTGGTCGCCACCTCAACACCGCTCGGTTCATCGCCGCCCGCAAAGGAACGCGTGCACCAACCGGCCAGCGTCGACGTATCGTGCGTCGAGGTGTACAGGATCTTGCCGGGCGTGGGATGCACGCCGCAACGAACGTCGTAGTCGCTAAACTCCAGCACGTCCATGCCGGGGAAACCGCAGGTCGAAGCCATGGCGCGAACACCGGGCGTCAAATAGCCCAGGTCCTCAGCGATAAAGTTGAGCGGACCCAGCTCGTCATAGGCGGTCTGGAACAGGTCTCTGCCCGGTCCCGCCAGCCAACGCCCGTCGGCGCAAGCCTTGCCCGCGGGGATACTAAAGTAGCTGTGGAATCCCATGCCCATCCACGCTGCCAGCAGACCAGATTCAAACTCCCCAAGCTGGTTTGAAGTA
>CAJKGV010000115.1:0-6042 GCA_905199455.1 Collinsella aerofaciens
GCAAGCAGCATTTCATTTTCAAAAAGCTGTGTCCATTGTGAAAATTCAAGATTTGCCAAGGCCCTCGTTGCCGCCGGTCTTGTTCCCGTCTTCTGCTGCGGCGAGTCCCTCGAGGTCCGCGAGGCCGGCACCTATGTCGAGCACGTCGTGAACCAGGTCAAGGCTGGCCTTGCTGGTCTTGAGATCACCTGCCCCAAGCAGGTCGTCGTCGCCTACGAGCCCATCTGGGCCATCGGCACCGGCAAGACCGCTACTGCTGAGGACGCTCAGGAGGTCTGCGGCGCTATCCGTGAGACCCTCAAGGAGATGTTTGGCGAGGAGCTCGCCGACGGCATCCGCGTCCTGTACGGTGGTTCCGCCAAGCCCGGCAACATTGCCGAGCTCGTCGCCAAGCCCGACGTTGACGGCGCCCTCGTGGGCGGCGCTTCGCTCAAGGCTGCCGACTTCGCCTCTATGGTCGTCAAGGCAGGCGAGTAGGACATATGGCACAGCGTCATCTTCCTGCACTCCTGATTATCATAGACGGCTGCGGCCTTGCTCCGGCCGATGGCGAGAACGCCGTCGCCGCTGCCAAGACGCCCTTCCTTGATAGCCTGTACGAGAAGTATCCCCACACTACGCTCGGCGCTTCGGGCGAGGACGTGGGCCTTCCCGACGGTCAGATGGGCAACTCCGAGGTGGGTCACCTCAACATCGGTGCCGGCCGTATCGTGTTCCAGGAGCTTTCGCGCATCAACAACGCCATCAAGGATGGCTCCATCGCCAAGAACGAGGTCTTCGTCAAGGCTATGGACGACGTCAAGGCTGACGGCAAGACCCTTCACCTCATGGGTCTTATGAGCCCTGGCGGTGTTCATTCTCACATGAACCACGTCGAGGCCCTGGTCAAGATGGCTGCCGAGCACGGTGTCAAGACCGTTCGCGTCCACGCCTTCATGGATGGCCGCGACGTTGACCCGCAGTCCGGTGCCGGTTACATGAGTGAGTTCTGCGCCTTCCTGGCCAAGATCTCCGAGGAGACCGGTTGCGACGCTCGCGTTGCCACCGTCTCGGGCCGTTATTGGGCCATGGACCGCGATAATCGTTGGGAGCGCATCCAGCGCGCCTACGACGTCATGGTCAACGCTTCCGATGCCGATACCGACCCCGTTGCCGGTATCAAGGCCTACTACGAGAAGGACCCGCGCGGCGACGAGTTCGTCGAGCCCTTCGCTGCCCACAACGAGGGCATCCACGAGGGCGACGCGGCCATCTTCTTCAACTTCCGTCCCGACCGCGCTCGTCAGATGACCCGCGTGTTCACGGACAAGGAGTTCGACGGCTTTGAGCGCGAGCAGATCAAGCTTTCGCACTTTGTGACGATGACCGAGTACGATCCGACGTTTGACGTCGAGGTCGCTTTCCCCAAGACGTTCCCCGAGAACGTCCTGGCCGACGTTATCGCCGCCAACGGCCTGAAGCAGCTGCACACCGCCGAGACCGAGAAGTACGCCCATGTGACGTTCTTCCTCAACGGCGGCATCGAGGAGCCCAAGGAGGGCGAGGAGCGCGTGCTCGTCGCTTCCCCCAAGGTCGCTACCTACGATCTGCAGCCTGAGATGAGCGCTCCCGAGGTTACTGAGAAGCTTGTCGCCGCCATCAACGAGGATCGCGCTGATTTCTACATCGTGAACTTCGCGAACTGCGACATGGTTGGTCACACCGGTGTCTTCGACGCCGCCGTTAAGGCCGTCGAGGCTGTTGACGATGCCCTGTCCAAGGTTGTCCCGGCGATTCTCGCCAAGGGCGGCTTTGCGCTGATTACCGCCGACCACGGCAACGCCGATCACATGTTTGACGTTGCTTCCGACGGTTCTAAGCATCCGTTTACGGCTCACACCACCAACCGCGTGCCGTTCATCATCGTTGATGAGAAGGCCAAGCTCACTGGTATCGAGGACGGCCGTCTTTCCGATATCGCTCCGACCATGCTCACCATGGCTGGTATTGAGCCTTCCGCCGAGATGACGGGCCGCGTGCTCGCCACCGAGGCCTAATAGAAAACAAATACCGTTTTCTAGTAAGGGGGTCGTCCACAACGGGACAACCCCCTTTTTGGTATTTCTGCCATTTCCGCCCCGTCCTTGAGTGGCAGGTAGGGGAGAGCGGGGGATTGTGGTACAGTACTGGAGTTTGAACTGTTCTATTAAGGAGCTTATCTATGGGTCCGTTCCAGATTCTTCTGTTTGTCGTTTGGGCTGTCTCTGCCGTGGCGCTGACGATTCTCGTCCTGATGCATTCCGGTAAGGGCACCGGCGTTTCGGATATGATCGCTAGCTCGCTGTATAACTCCAGCTCTGCCACGGGCGTCATGGAGCAGAACCTCGATCGCCTGACGGTAATTATGGCCGTTGTTTTTGCCGTGTGCGTCGTCCTGTGCATGTTCTTCTTCCCGCAGGGCATCGTCGGCTACTAAGCATCGGCGTATATACGTTTGAAAAGGGTCCCGCATGTGCGGGGCCCTTTTTGTTTACAGACTTGTAACAGAGCCAGAATATCACCACATACTTCGCCCAACTAAAGAAATTCTCGACCGTTAACCGGAATTAGCCCCAAATCGTGCATAAAATGCGCTACTGTATTGCAAAACGTTGCTCCGTTGTGCATAACCAGCCATAGCAACGGACGGCGTTTTGATGGTTCGGATCGGATTGCCTCGACATGTGTCCGACTGAACATTTCTTTGTCCTATCTCATAAGGAGGATGGCATGGCTGATTCTATGTTCCACCAGCCCGTTATGGGTCGTCGCGCCTTTGTCGGCGGCACCCTTGCTGCGAGCTCCATGGCTTTTCTTGCCGCATGTGGCAAGAAGGGCGGCGACGCTTCCGGTTCTGAGTCCGGTTCGACGCTGAACTTCTACATCAACAACCCGGTCTGCATCGACCCCTACAATGTCCAGGAGGACCAGGGCACTCAGGTCGAGTACCAGCTCTTTGACGCTCTGACCTCTTATGACGCCGAGAAGGGCGAGATCGTTCCGCTGGCTTGCGAGTCCTTCGAGGCCAACGACGACGCCACCGAGTTTACCTTCAAGATCAAGAAGGCCAAGTTCCACAACGGTGACGACGTTACCTCCAAGTCCTTCAAGCTCGGTTGGGAGCGTCTGGTCAACACCAAGTCGGCCATCGCTACCGAGTATGGCCCTTCCGAGGTCTCCTATCACCTTTCCATGGTCGAGGGCTATGACGATCTGCTTGCCGGTAACGCTACCGAGCTCAGCGGTGTTACCTGCCCCGACGATGAGACCCTCGTCGTCAAGCTGTCTTCCGCTTACGCCGACTTCCCCTTCGTCGCCTCTCACCCGGCTTTGGCCCCGGTTCCCGAGTGCGCCGAGTCCGATGCCAAGAGCTTCTATCTTGCACCGGTCGGTAACGGCCCGTTCATGATGGACGGCAAGTGGGAGGATGGTCAGGAGATCAACCTCAAGAAGTTCGACGATTACTATGGCGACAAGGCCAAGATCGATGGCATCCACTTCCAGGTCATCAAGGACATGGAGACTGCTTACAAGGAGTTCCAGGCCGGTAACCTCGACGTCTGCGACGTTCCCGTTGCTCAGATCGACGCCGCCAAGAAGGATCGCGGCGTGTCCAAGGACGGCTACACCATGGGCGACGGCGAGCGCATGCTGCTCGGCTCCGAGCCTTCCACCTACTACCTGACCTGCAACAACACGGCCGAGCCGTTCAACAACGCCGACCTGCGCAGGGGTATCTCCCTGGCCATTAACCGTGAGGCCATCTGCAAGACCATCTTCAAGGGTACCCGTACCCCCGCCGACGGCATTGTTCCTCCGGGCATCGATGGCTACAAGGAGGGCGCATGGGAGTTCTGCGCCTACGACGTCGACAAGGCTAACGAGTACCTCGACAAGGTTGCTCCCGCTGACGCCAACGGCGATCGTGGCATTAACGTGACCCTTTCCTACAACCAGGACGGTGGCCACAAGGAGATCATGGAGTCCATCATCGGCGACCTCGCCAAGGTTGGCGTTACCGCTACTTCCGATACCCCTGAGTGGTCTGCCCTGCTCGAGCAGTATCAGAACTTCAACTATCAGTTCGGCCGTCTGGGCTGGATCGCCGATTACCCGATCATGGACAACTTCCTGTACCCGCTGTTCCACTCCGACTCCCTCGGTGGCGACAACCGCTCCGGTTACAGCAACCCCGAGTTCGATGCCAAGGTCGACGAGGCCCGCACCACGGTTGATGACGAGGAGCGCATCGCCAAGATGCGGGAGGCCGACGCCATGGTCGCCGCTGACTGCCCGGTTATCCCGGTGATGTTCTACACGCACACCATCGTCGGCTCCGATCGCATCAAGCACCTCTATGTCGATCCGCAGAAGCATGCCGAGCTGGGTACCGCTGAGCTCGCCTAAGAGTTTGCAGCTTCCGTGAGGGTCAAGTATTTACGTAGACCTCATGGGAAACATACAGTTCTCCCTAACCTGGGGTAAACTGGCTGATGGTAATTTTGGGATGCCGGTCTGGCGATCGGCATCCCATTTAGGTTAATCCCTAGATAGGGGAGTGGTATGGGTAAGTACATCGTTAAACGTGTGCTTCAGTTCATCCCGGTGTTTTTGGGCGTTACGCTGATTCTGTTCGCCCTCCAGAATATCGTGCCGGGAGATCCGATCAAGCTGATCGGTGGAGACAAGGCTCTGTCCCCCGAGGTGGAGCTTCAGCTTCGCGTCCGCTATCACCTGGTCCAGTCGGACGAGGATGGCAACGCGATCCTTGACGAGAACGGCGACCCCGTTCAAACGTCGCTCGTGGACCGTTACTTGTATTACATGAACGGCCTGCTTCATGGCGATCTGGGCAATTCGTATCAGCGCAAGCTGCCGGTTACGGAAATCTTTGCCCAGAAGTATCCGTATACGGTCAAACTTGCCGCGTGCGCCATCGTGCTCGAGGCAATCATGGGTATCGGTGCGGGTATCATTTCGGCGGTTAAGCGTTATTCCTTCTGGGATATTTTGGTAACGCTCACCACTTCGATCCTCGTTGCCGTCCCGGCTTTCTGGCTCGGTATGTTGCTGCAACTGTTCTTTGGCGTCATTCTCAAGGACGCCACGGGCGGTGCATTCTCCATGCCGATCTCGGGTGCCGGCGGTTCCAGCTCTCAGTATCAGGATTGGATGCACTATGTGCTTCCGACCATTACGCTGGCTTCGGTTTCGACCGCTTACGCCGCCCGCATTATGCGCTCGCAGCTGCTTGACGTCATGAACCAGGATTACATCCGTACGGCAAAGGCCAAGGGTCTCTCCAATCGCGCGATCATCATCAAGCACGCGCTTAAGAATGCACTCATCCCCGTCGTTACCTATATTGGTGTCGACTTTGGCGGCATGCTTTCGGGCGCCATCCTGACCGAGACGGTCTTTAACTGGCCCGGTATCGGCTATGAGGTCTATCGCGCCATTAGCATGCGTGACTGGCCCATCGTTATGGGCGGCGTTACGCTCATCGTCGTCGTCGTCATGGTGATCAACCTGCTCGTCGACATTAGCTATGCATTCCTCGACCCGCGCATCCGCCTTGGCGGTCCGTCGGATAAGGCCTAAGGGAGGTACGTCTCATGCAGGAAACTGATTCTCAGTCTCAGGAGCAGGCTACCGCCACCAAGGCCGCATCTGCTCCCGCTAAGTCCCGCACACTGTGGGGCGACGCTTTTAAGCGTCTTCGTAAGAACAAGCTCGCCGTTATCGGTGTCTGCTGGATCATCATCGTCGTTGTGGTTGCCCTGACCGCAGATCTGTGGGCTAAGCCCTGGCTCGGTTCGCCGACGGCTTCCGACTCGACCACCATGGCCGAGACGTCGCTGCTGGCTCCGTGTGCCGAGCACCCGTTTGGCACCGACTCTCTTGGTCGTGACATTCTCGTCCGTGTTATCTACGGTGCACGCGTTTCGCTTTCCGTCGGTATTATGGCCACCGCCATCTCCACGGTGATCGGTCTGGTCATGGGCGCCCTGGCCGGTTTCTATG
>CAJKGV010000116.1:0-5917 GCA_905199455.1 Collinsella aerofaciens
GTGAGCGCTGCTACATCAAGGCCCTGCCCGTTGTCGCCGACTCCGGCGAGATCGGTGGCGATACCTCCGTCGAGTACATGGCTTTGGCCGACGCCGGCGAGGCTTCTCTCGTCTATTGCGATGACTGCGGTTTTGCCGCCGATGATGAGGCTGCAAGCACCAAGGTCGTCGTGACTGAGGGTCCCGGTGACGGTACGCTTACCAAGGTCGAGACTCCGGGCATGGGCACCATTGAGGCCGTTGCTAAGTTCTTTGGATTCCCCGAGAACGGTACGCGCAAGTCCCTGGCGCTCATCGATGCCGAGGGCAAGCCAGTCGTGGCCATCGTTCCGGGCGATCATGAACTCAACGACTGCAAGGCCGAGCATGTTTTTGGCAAGGGCTATCGCATGATGACCGACGATGAGCTTCAGGCGAACGGCCTGCACAAGGGCTTTATCGGACCGGTCAACCTGCCCGAGGGCATCCGTCTGGTGTGCGACGAGAGCCTGCGCGAGTCCAAGCAGTGGGCCTGCGGTGCCAACGAGGTCGATTATCACTTTACCGGTGCCTGCCCCGAGCGCGACTTTACCGTCGACGAGTGGGCCGACCTGGTCACCGTCGTTGCCGGCGATCCCTGCCCGCACTGCGGCAAGCCGCTCTCTGCTGCTCGCGGCATCGAGGTTTCCCAGGTCTTCCAGCTGGGCACCAAGTATTCCGAGGCCATGGGTGCCACCTTTATGGACGAGGACGGCAAGGAGAAGCCGCTGATCATGGGCTGCTACGGCGTTGGTGTGTCCCGCTCGCTCGCTGCCGTCGTGGAGCAGCACAACGACGAGCACGGCATCGTCTGGCCGGTCTCCGTTGCCCCGTACGAGGTTGCGGTGATTCCGCTCGACCCCAAGAAGGAGGAGTGCGCTTCCGTCTGCGAGCAGATCGTTGATGGCCTGTGCGCCGAGGGTATCGAGGTCGTCGTCGACGATCGCGATGAGCGTCCCGGCTTTAAGTTTGCCGACAACGACCTTATGGGCTTCCCGTATCAGGTGGTGCTCGGCAAGCGTGGCCTTAAGAACGGCACCGTCGAGCTCAAGGACCGTGCCACGGGCGAGCGCGAGGACGTGGCGATCGACGAGGTCGTCACCAAGGTTGCCGAGCTTGTTAAGGCGGCTCGCCGTTAATCGACGATTT
Source organism: Collinsella aerofaciens (assembly GCA_905199455.1). Lineage (GTDB taxonomy): Bacteria > Actinomycetota > Coriobacteriia > Coriobacteriales > Coriobacteriaceae > Collinsella > Collinsella aerofaciens_AW. Next base: position 1,168 of record CAJKGV010000116.1, read on the forward strand.
CGCTTGTAGTTCGATATACGGGACGGCCCCGCATTTCTCCAGATAGGGGAGATGCGGGGCCGTCATTTTACCTTGCCTGCGTGCTCAATCGCTAAAAGGAAAACCCCACAGCCCATATGAGCTGCGGGGTTTTCTTGTGCCTCCGATGCGAAATAAATCGCTCAGATATTACTGATAATCGACGACGTCGATCCAGTTCTTAAGGAACTCATCGTTCACGTTGCGCTTACGAGCGAGCTCGGAAGCGGCGACGATGCTCGTCCACTGACGCACGACCTGCATGGGCATGTCGGCGCGGTCGCAGTAGAGCTCCAGGTAGGCCTCGGCCTGGTCCTTGCTGTTGAGGGCAAAGAGCAAGTAGGTGGTGGCAACGTCGGCAGCAGGGGAGCCCTGGGTAGCGTGTGCCCAGTCGCACACATAGAGCTGGCCGTCGTCGCCGACGATGACGTTGGAGGGGTTGAAGTCGCCGTGGCAGACCTTGAACTCCTTAGTCATGCCGTCCAGACGCTCCTGAAGGTTGTAGCGCGTGGTGGCATTGAGCTGATCAAGGCTGTCGATCATGCGGGCGAACTTGTCGCGCTGACGGTTGAGCAGCGGGGAGGTGTAGCCGTGGATCTCGATCTGGAGGTCGACGAACATCTCGAGGTACTCACCAAAGCGCTGGGGCTCGGCAGTCATCTTCTCGGCAAGGGTGGTGCCCGGAACCTTCTCGGTCACGAGCGCCCAGCCGTTGGCGTTCTCGAGCTGGGAAACCTCGAGAGCCTTGGGGCTGCGGATGCCGCACTCATTGATGCGGGCAAGATTCAAAGCCTCATTGAACACGTCGGAGACAGGCTTGGTCTCGTTAAAGACCTTGACGATCTTGTCGCCCAGGTCGTAAACGACCTTGTTGCCACGGCGGACGAGCTCGGTCTTGGAATCGGGTAGCAGCATGGTTGCATCCTTTCAACGATGCGATAGAAGCGACGGCGGGGGTGTGTGAAACACCCGTGCACCCCCGCCGTTAAAAACCGTGCTAAAACTAGCAGACGGCGTAGTCCTGGGGCTCGCGGCCGTAGTAGGCGTCCAGGTAGAGCTCCTTGATCTCGCTCATGAGCGGGTAGCGCGGGTTAGCGCCGGTGCACTGGTCGTTGAATGCCTGCTCGGTCATCTCGTCGAGGGTGTCGAGGAAGTACTGCTCGTCAACACCGTAGTCGGCGATGGTCTTCTTGACGCCGATGAAGTCCTTGAGCTCCTCGAGCTTCGTGATGAAGTTCTCGAAGACCTCCTTGTCGTCCTTGCCCTCGATGCCGCAGTACTTGGCCATCTCGGCGTAGTTGTGCAGTGCGTTGGGGTAAGGATACTGGGAGAAGGTACCCATCTTGACGGGAGCCTCGGCGGCGTTGTAGCGCATGACGCGGGTCAGGATGACGGCGTTTGCGAGGCCGTGAGGCAGGTGATGGAAAGCGCCGAGCTTGTGGGCCATGGAGTGGTTGAGGCCCAGGAAGGCGTTGGCGAAGGCCATACCGGCCATGCAGGAGGCGTTGTGCATCTCCTCGCGGGCGTGCGGGTCCTTGGCGCCGTTCGTGAAGCTGGAGGGCAGGTTCTCAAAGACGAGCTTAGCAGCGCGCTCGGAGAGGCCCTTGGTGTAGTCGGAAGCCATGATGGAGACGTAGGACTCGATGGCGTGGGTCATGACGTCGATGCCGGAGGCAGCGGTCAGGCCGCGCGGGGCGGTCATGCAGTTGTCGGCGTCGACGATAGCCATGTTGGGGAGCAGCGCGTAGTCGGCGAGCGGCCACTTGATGCCGGTCTCCTTGTCGGTGATGATGGCGAACGGCGTGCACTCGGAGCCGGTACCCGAAGAGGTCGGGACGGCGACGAAGTAGGCCTTCTTGCCCATCTCGGGGAAGGTGAAGATACGCTTGCGGATGTCCATGAAGTCCATGGCCATGTCCTCAAACTTGCACTCGGGGTGCTCGTACATCATCCACATGATCTTGCCGGCGTCCATAGCGGAGCCACCGCCGACGGCGATGATGACGTCCGGCTCAAAGAGAGCCATCTGCTTGGCGCCGCGACGTGCGCACTGCAGCGACGGATCGGGCTCGACGTCGTAGAAGCAGTCGTGGGCGATGCCCATCTCGTCGAGCTTGGCCTCGATGGCGCGGGTGTTGCCATTCTTGAAGAGGAACTGGTCGGTGACGATGAAGGCGCGCTTCTTGCCCATGACGTTGCCAAGCTCGTCGAGGGCGACGGGCGTGGAACCCTTCTTGAAGTAGACCTTCTCGGGAGCGCGGAACCACAGCATGTTCTCACGGCGCTCGGCCACAGTCTTAACGTTGATCAAGTGCTTCACCCCAACGTTCTCGGAGACGGAGTTGCCGCCCCAGGAGCCGCAGCCCAGGGTCAGAGACGGCTTCATGCCAAAGTTATACAGGTCACCGATGCCGCCGTGCGAGGACGGGGTGTTGATGACGATGCGGCAGGCCTTCATGACGTGCTCGAACAGGCTGATCTTCTCGGCCTGGGCGGGGTGCACGTACAGAGAGGCGGTGTGGCCCGGGCCACCGGCGAGCACCAGGTGCTCGGCCTTGTCGACGGCCTCCTGGAAGTCCTTGGCGTGGTACATGGCCAGGACCGGGGAGAGCTTCTCGTGGGAGAACTCCTCCTTGGCGGGGTCGGTGGAGGTGACCTCGGCGATCAGGATCTTAGTCTTGGCGGGAACCTCGATGCCGGCGAGCTCGGCGATCTTGGCGGCAGCCATGCCGGGGATACGGTGATCGAGGGCGCCGTTCTTGAACATGGCGGCACGCAGGGCCTCCATCTCGGCACCCTGCTTGACGAAGTAGCAGCCGCGCTTCTGGAACTCGGCCTTGACCTGGTCGTAGATGGTGTCGATGACGGTCACGGACTGCTCGGAAGCGCAGATCATGCCGTTGTCGAAGGTCTTGGAGTGGATGATGGAGTTGACGGCGAGCAGCACGTCGGCGGTGTCGTCGATGATGACCGGGGTGTTACCGGCGCCAACGCCCAGGGCGGGCTTGCCCGAGGAGTAAGCGGCCTTGACCATGCCCGGGCCACCGGTGGCGAGGATGATGTCGACGTCGCGCATGACCATGTTGGTCAGCTCGATGGAGGGGACATCGACCCAGCCGATGATGCCCTCGGGGGCGCCGGCCTTGACGGCGGCGTCAAGCACGAGCTTGGCGGCGGCGATGGTGCACTTGGCGGCTGCCGGGTGCGGGGAGATGATGATGCCATTGCGGGTCTTCAGGCTGATCAGCGTCTTGAAGATTGCGGTGGAGGTGGGGTTGGTCGTCGGGATGACCGCGCCCACGATGCCGATGGGCTCGGCGATCTTGGTGATGCCGTAAGCCTCGTCGCGCTCCAGGACACCACAGGTCTTGGTGTTCTTGTAAGCGTTGTAGATGTACTCTGCGGCGTAGTGGTTCTTGATGACCTTGTCCTCAAGAACGCCGCGGCCGGTCTCCTCGATGGCCATCTTCGCCAACGGGATACGAGCCTTGTTGGCGGCCATGGCGGCCTCATAGAAGATCTTGTCGACCTGCTCCTGCGTGTACGTAGCAAAAAGCGCCTGGGCCTCTCGCATCTGAGCGAGCTTAGCCTCAAGCGCCTCTACGTTGTCCACAATTGCGGGAGTAGTGTTTTCCGGTGACTTTTTCACCATTTGTGTCTCCTTGCGATCGGAGATTTACCCTACAAGATGCATGATAGCAAGAAATAATTCGGTGAACGGTCAGATTCCCGTAAAAGACAAACTAAAACGCTTCAATCAAATGAACCGTTTCAACTAAAACTATGCCCAATGCATCGCCCCGCTCATTGGGGACAGACTTACATGAGTGCTTTCACTCATTGGGGACAGACATCGTTTTGCCATTTTGCCGTTCTGGACCTGTTTTTGCCGCTCATTGGATATAAATAGGTCACAGGCTCAGCATTTCGCGTTGCTTCTCTCCTTTTAGGTGTTGCCTGTACAGTTTTGAAAGGAGAGATTATGCCCCGATGCGCCCGCGCCGTTTCGCTCACCGGCTATTACCACGTCTATGACCGCGGCAATTCCAAACAGATTATTTTTGAAGATGACTCCGACCGCTATCGTTTCTTATCGGACATCTCGGACAGGTTTGCTTGCCATGACGTGGCGGTGTTGGCCTGGTGCCTTATGGATAATCACTTCCATTTGATGGTTGATGACCCATATGACAACCTTTCAAAGGCAATGCAGTGCGCACTGACGGCGTATGCTAAGTATTTCAATGGGAAAACGGGAAGAACGGGCCATCTGTTTGACAATCGCTATTCGCGTGTTGCGGTTGAGTCAGACACACAGGCGGTGCAGCTACTCGATTATATCCATCTCAATCCTGTGAAAGGTGCGATCGACTCTCTCGAAGCATACCGCTGGTCAAGCTTTAGGGCATACCAGTTGGGCTACGATCCCTTTGACATCTGTGATGCGGCCCCTATGCTCGACATTGTCGGAGGCTCCCGTTGCTATTGCGAGCATCTCAAGGAAGTTGCCGGGCGCATCTGGTCAGTTGAGGTTCTTCCACGCCGACGGATCCACGATGAGGATGCCCTTTCCGTTGCGCGCGAAGTCCTGCCGAGCATAGATCCTGCGCTGCTCAAGGCCCTGCCTCGTCCCGAACGCGATGCCTGCCTGCTGAGGCTCAGGCGGGCACATCTCACGCCAGTCGGCTTCCGTCAGCCATTCGGGGGATGGCGCGGGCCGCGCCGGGGCGGG
>CAJKGV010000117.1:0-5893 GCA_905199455.1 Collinsella aerofaciens
TTCTTCGCCGGCTTCACGGGCAAGTTCATCGTCGAGGAGGTCATGAACCTGGGTTGCCTCTGCCGCCCGGTCTGGACCGACGGTATCACGCGCATTAACACCTACGTCAACGATGGCCAGCACGAGTACGGCATCCTGAACCCGGGTGCTCCTATTACGCCGCAGCACCAGGAGGAGCTCTACAACATCTTGGACACCGCGGGCGATCTCGAGTGCCTGATCGTTTCCGGCTCCGTGCCTCCCAAAGCTACGCCTGACTTCCTGGCTAAGGTCATGGAGCACGCTCAGGCTCGTGGCGCCGACGTCGTCCTGGACCTGTCCTCCGACAAGCTCAAGGAGCTCGCTCACAAGAAGCCGCTGCTCATCAAGCCGAACCATCACGAGATGAAGGCCATCTTCGGCGTGCCGGTCGACACCGACGACGAGGTTCGCGTTGCCATGAAGATGGCTCACGACGCTGGCGTTCAGAACGTGCTGCTCACCCGTGGTAGCCGCGGCGACGCTTACTTCTCCAACGGCGAGGACATCTGGTACGCCAAGCGTGAGTTCAACATCAAGCTGGTTTCTTCCGTCTGCGCCGGCGACTGCACCCTCGCTGCGTTCCTGCACAAGTGGTACAGGGATCGCGACAACGTCGAGGAGGCCATGAAGCTCGCTATGGCCACCGGCGCCAACGTTGCCGAGTCCGTCGGCATCGGCGACTTCGGTCACGTCGACGAGTACAGCAAGCGCGTTGCTGTCCGCAAGCTCGATCGTCAGTAATCGAAACGCTACATATTCGTGCGCATGCGGCGCCCCGGTTTCGGCTGGGGCGCCTTTTTTGTTCCGTCATTGGAGAGAGATGTTCTGCTGTACTTCATCGCTTCCACACCGTTCACCGAGTTGTCCTAGCCTTTTACCGATGGGTGGAATATACTTTCATCAGCACGTTGCTTCGTGAAAGGAACATTCATGATTTACACGCTCACTGCAAATCCCGCCATTGACTACAACATCGCCTGCGACGGCCTTGCTGCCAACACCGTCACGCGTACGCGTAACGCCGTCTACACGCCCAACGGCAAGGGTCTCAACGTCTCGTTCACCCTCGATCACTACGGTGTCGACACCACGATCCTGGGCTTTTTCGCCGGCTTCTCGGGCGAGTTTATCGTTAAGGGCGCCGAGGCCCTGGGCGTGCCCGTCAAGCCCGTGTGGACCGACGGCATCACGCGCGTCAACGTGTTCCTCAATGCCGGACCCGACACCGAGTACAACATGGTCAACGCCGGTGCCGCCATCAACGAGGCCAACGAGCAGGAGATGTTTGAGCTCATCGATTCGCTCGATGACATGACCTGCCTGGTCATCAGCGGCTCGCTGCCTCCCAACACTTCCGAGGGCTTCTTGGCCGAGGTCCTGCGCCGCGTCAAGGCCAAGGGGGCCGAGTTCGTCCTCGACATCTCGAGCCATCAGCTGGCAGACCTCATTGCCATGGAGCCGCTGCTGATCAAGCCCAATGACGACGAGCTGCTCGACATCTTTGGCATTAAGGTGAGCGGTGGCGACGATGAGTCCGTCAAGGGCGCTATGGCCGAGCTGCACGCTAAGGGCGCCAAGAACGTGCTGCTGACCCTCGGTGGCGCCGGTGCGTACTTCTCCAACGGCGAGCACATCTGGTTTGCCAATCGCACCTTCGACGTCAAGCTGCTGTCGACGGTGTGCGCCGGCGATTCCTCGCTCGCTGCCTTCCTGTCCGTATGGCACGACGCTCCCGAGCGAGTCGAGGATGCCCTCCGTCTGTCGATGGCCACCGGCGCCAACGTGGTCGAGTGCCCGGGCCTGGGCGACTTTGCCAAGGTGGACGAATACAAGAAGAACATCGAGGTTCGTCAGGTCTGCTAGTTCCGGCACCTTTCCTGTATAGTTTGATTATTTCGCATCCGTCTTAGACTAGGACGGATGCGTTTTTGTTTATCGGACTTGCGTGTGCAGTGGAGGCTGTTTCTTGCTAGACTTCTTGCAGACGCAATCGATAGCCAATTTGATAGTCGCAGGAGGCCATAGGCATGTGCAATGTTTCGCTCAACGGTACTCAACCGTCCGATGCGTCCCTGTGCGTCCTGCGCGCGCTTGAGGCGGCTGGTCTTGAGGCTTGGTACGTGGGCGGTTGGGTGCGCGACGCCCTGATGGGGTGCCCCAGCCACGATGTTGATATGTGCTGTAGCGGCCTGTGGCAGGAGTCCAAAGCGGCGCTCGAGGCCGCCGGCATCGCGGTTGTGGAGTCGGGCATTAAATTTGGCGGAATCACGGCTATTTCCGATGGCGAGCGTATCGAGGTCACCACGTACCGTCTGGATGGCTTTTACACCGATGGTCGCCATCCCCAGAGTGTGGAGCGTGCCGCCTCGCTCGAGGACGATCTGGCGCGCCGTGACTTTACCGTCAACGCTATGGCCTGGCATCCCGAGCGCGGGCTTGTCGACCGCTACGACGGCCAGGGTGACTTGGAGCGCAAGCTGATTCGCGCTGTCGGCGATCCCAAGCGTCGCTTTAACGAGGACGCCCTGCGCATGTTACGTGCGGTGCGCTTTGCCTGCCGCCTGGACTTTATGATTGAGCCCGAGACTAAGCGCGCGCTTGCCGAGTGCGCGCCGCTGCTCGACGCCGTGGCGCGCGAGCGCGTGGGTATTGAGCTCGAGGGCATTCTTTCGACCGGTCATGGGGGAGACGCGATGCTGCGCTACCCCGAGCTCATCTGTGCCTCTGTGCCTGAGCTGGCAGCGGGTCGCGGCTTTGATCAGCGAAGTGTCTATCATGCGTTTAACGTTTACGAGCATATCGCCCGTGTGCTGACGGTGGCAGGGGAGCTTGCGCTGTGCGACGGCGTCGCGCCCTCGTCGAGCCTTATGTGGGCGGCGTTTTTGCACGATGTGTCCAAGCCCGAGTGTTTCACGGTCGATCACGCCGGCAGCGGACACTTCTACGGTCATCCCGAGCTCGGCGCCAAGAAAGCGCGCGTCATTATGGATCGCCTGGCGCTCTCGCACGACCTGGTGCGCGACGTGTGCCTGCTCATCAAATATCACGACAAGCCGCTGCGCCCCGAGCGCTCCTGCCTGCTCAATATGATGCGCGCGCTTTCGGGCGAGGGCGTCGACACGCCGCGTTTGATGGACGAGCTCATGGATCTTAAGCGTGCCGATACGCTCGGCAAGGCCCCGTCGTGCTTCTATTACGTCGAGACGATTGAGGAGATGCGCGCGATGGCGCACGAGCTACTGGAGGCGGGGGAGCCCTATACGCTCAAGATGCTCGCCATCAACGGCGGCGACCTGATCCGCGCCGGTGTGAAGCCGGGGCCCGAGCTAGGCCAACTACTCAACTCCGCCCTCGACGCCGTGATCGAAGACAACATTTCCAACGAGCGCGAAGCTCTTTTGGTCCATCTCAACTTGAATTAGCTACCCAGTTTACCTGCGTGTTCCATAACCTGCCGACAATTTTTCGGCAATTTGGAATTTCTTCTTGCGCTGTCGTTTTTTGTCCCGTAATATATTTCCTCGCAGCACGGCAGTGCAGATGTCATGTGGCCCGTTCGTCTAGCGGTTTAGGACGCCGCCCTCTCAAGGCGGAGATCACCAGTTCGAATCTGGTACGGGCTACCACGCATCTGATACCCGGACTTCCCATGGAAGGCCGGGTTTTTTATTTTCAAACAACCGTCTGCAATTCCCGTTTGAACCAGAGCTTTGCGTTCTGCTTATGGTCCTTGCGGGTACAATATCCAAGATATTTTGACTGTTAGAAGGAGTCTCATGACGGAGTCCTCTCAGCATACGTCTAAGCCCCAGGTCGAGGTTGAGGCCTCGGGCGGAGATGACAATAAGAGCGCACGCCGCGGCGCCATCTTTATCGGCGTCGTGCTGGTGGGTTATATCGTCTATCTGGTGGTAACCGGGCAGATGGGGCAGTTCTGGGCCGCTATGTCGAGCGTGCAGGCGTCATGGCTCTTTGTCGCGTGTCTTTGCATGTTCATGTATCTGTTCTTTGGCATTGTGGCCTATGCGATCGCCGTATGGCTCGACCCCAATTCACCCGTCGGCATTCGCGACCTGATTTCGGTCGAGGCGAGTGGCATCTTCTTTGGCAACCTCACACCTATGATGATGGGCTCGACTCCCGCCCAGATCTACCGCCTGACCAAGGCGGGCCAAAATGTCGGCGAGGCTGGCGCCACGCAGTTCACACGCTTTATCGTGTACCAGTTTGGCCTCGTTGCCTGGGGCGCTATCCTACTGCTTGCTCGCATGCCGTTTTTTGCCGATCGCTATGGCGACATGACGTTGCTGTGCGTCTTTAGCTTTGGTGGGCACTGCTGCATCTTGCTGGGCATCTTCGCCGTCGCGCTCATGCCTAAGACCGTCACGCGGGTTGCCCATTGCATCATCAATTGGCTTGAGCGCATTGGTGTCTCGGCCACTAAGATCGAGGGATGGCGCACGTTTGTCGACGGCGAGATCTACTCCTTCTCCGAGAAGTTCAAGCTTTCAGCCGGACATTTTTCTTCCATGCTGCTCACCGTGTTTATCACCATGCTGCAGCTCGCGTTTTTCTATCTGGTGCCGTATTTCCTGATGCTTGCCTTTGGCCACCACGAGGTCGACTTTTTCTCGGTCATGGCCGCGAGCGCCTTTGTCCAGCTGCTGAGCTCTGCAGTCCCCTTGCCCGGTGGAACTGGTGGCGCTGAGGGCGGCTTTGCATTGTTCTTGGGTCATTTCTTTGGGTCGGCTTCGACCGCCGGCTATCTGCTGTGGCGTCTCATTACGTTTATTGCGCCTACCATTTTGGCTGCGCCCCTGCTGGGACTTAAGAGCGCCCACAACGAGAGCATCCATGCGCGCTGGGATCGCGTGATGCGCAAGCTCGGCCGCACGTCTCAGACGCCCTCTGCGCCTACTAAGCCGCACCCCACGAATGCTGTTACCGTTGATCCCAAGAAGCACGCTCAGAAGGCTTCTGGGGCCGCTAAGCCGGCTCATAAAGCCTATGTGCGCCAGACAGGCGATGGTATTCGCGTATCTCCGTCGGCACTCAATAAGAAGAAGCACCCTAAGTCGAAGTAGGGCAGTCGTGCGTTCTTCATGATGCGGGGCATATTTGTGCTGTATGGGGGATAATCCTCTTACGTAGATTATCTCTCATCTGTTGATGAATGCCCTCTTATCGAAGGGACACGCCCATGGCAACCAGCAAACCGCGCCTTGATCGCCGCATCGTTCGCAGCCGTAATGCCATCCTTTCCGCTTTCGAGCGCCTGCTCATGGAAAAGCCGCTGGCAGACATTACGGTGAGTGCCATCGCGCGCGAGGCCAATGTCGACCGCAAGACCTTTTACGTTCACTTTGGTACGGTTGATGGCCTGCTCGATGCCATTGCCGTCGATGTGGTGGAGATGATTGTCGACTCGGTCGAGAAAACGCTTGCTTCCATGGACGGTGACACCAACGAGCGCGCTCTGGGCGCGGCGGCGACTTTCTTTAAAACCGTTAACGAGGCACTGTGCAACAACTTGGTGCTCAATCGTCAGCTGATCGAGAACATTCCGCTCGATGATTTTATGGCTCGTCTTCGTGCGCCGCTCGAGCACGAGATTGCCGAGCGCGATCTGCTGCCCCAAGGTCTCAAGGATGAGATGTTCGACTACTATCTGGCGTTTTTGCTGTCGGGTATTATCGGTATCTATCGCACGTGGGCGCTGTCTGACGGTTCGGTTCCTATCGAGCGTGTCTCGGAGGTTGCTAATAATCTGACGTTGAGCGGTCTTTCGAGTCTGGAATCTCGCTTGGACTAGGCCTAGTTGGGCTCGTCGGCGTGGAAATTCCTGTTCACGAGGTTCTCCGGCGCCTTGTAG
>CAJKGV010000118.1:0-5870 GCA_905199455.1 Collinsella aerofaciens
GTTAGTACCTTCAGACTGAAGTAATCGATACCTAAGGCGTGTCCGCCTGCTTGGTTTTCGTAGATTCCGCACGAGCCGAAGAGCACTAAATGTGCTCTTCGTGCGAGCCCAGGACCTGACCGAGCGAAAACCAAGCAGGCGGACACGCCGACGGGCAAGGGAGAGATATATGGAAGAGATGCCCAAGAACTACGATCCGTCGACCAATGAGCCGGCGATCCTGCAGAAGTGGCTCGACGGCGGCTACTACAAGCGCCGTGAGGGCGTGGGCGACTGCACCGTCACCATTCCGCCTCCCAACGTGACCGGCAAGCTCCACATGGGTCACGCCACCGACGACTCCATCCAGGACGCCATCATCCGTATGGCCCGCATGCGCGGCAAGTCCACGCGTTGGGTGCTGGGTACCGACCACGCCGGTATCGCCACGCAGACTAAGGTCGACAAGAAGCTCAAGAGCGAAGGCATCAGCCGCCTGGAGATCGGCCGCGATAAGTTTGTCGACGCCTGCTGGGATTGGACCCACGAGTACGGCGGCATCATCGTCGAGCAGATCAAGCGCATGGGCTGCTCCGTCGACTTTGATAACGAGCGCTTCACCATGGACGAGGACTACGCCCAGGCCGTGCGCAAGGTGTTCTGCGACTGGTACCACGACGGCCTGATCTACCGCGGCAAGCGCATCGTCAACTGGTGCCCCAACTGCACCACCGCCATCTCGGACGACGAGGCCGAGTACAAGGACGAGAAGGGCCACCTGTGGCACCTGCGCTACCCGCTGACCGAGCCGGTCAACGGTCAGGACTACATCGTCGTTGCCACCACGCGCCCCGAGACCATGCTCGGCGACACGGGCGTCGCCGTCTCCCCGAAGGACCCCGAGAAGGCCGCCTTTGTGGGTAAGACCGTCAAGCTCCCCATCGTCGACCGCGAGATCCCCATCTTTGAGGATTGGCATGTCGACGCCAACTTTGGCTCCGGCTTCGTCAAGGTCACCCCGGCCCACGACCCCAACGACTACGCCATGGGTCAGGCCCACGACCTGCCGCAGATCAACATCTTTGACGAGCACGCGGTGGTCGTCGAGGGCTACGGCGAGTTCACCGGTATGACTCGCGAGGAGTGCCGCGAGGCCGTCATTAAGTGGTTTGAGGAGCATGACCTGCTCGATCACGTCGAGGAGCACGACCACTCCGTCATGCACTGCTACCGCTGCGACGCCGCCTTGGAGCCGTGGCTGTCCGAGCAGTGGTTCGTCGCCGTCGACAAGCTCAAGGGGCCGGCGCTCGACGCCGTCAATTCCGGCAAGGTCACCTTCCACCCCGCGCGCTGGACGCAGACCTACACCACCTGGATGGAGAATCTTAAGGACTGGTGCATCAGCCGCCAGCTGTGGTGGGGCCACCGCATTCCCGTGTTCTACTGCGAGGACTGCGGCTGGGAGGACGCCCTGACCGAGGACACCGATGTGTGCCCCAAGTGCGGCGGCCATCACGTGCATCAGGATGAGAACGTGCTGGACACCTGGTTCAGCTCGCAGTTGTGGACTTTCGCCACGCAGGGCTGGCCGCAAAAGCCGGAGCTGCTCGAGGGCCATCACCCCACGACGGCGCTCGTCACCGCGCGCGACATCATCGCGCTGTGGGTCGCTCGCATGGTTATGAGCTCGCTGTACTTCTTGGATGAGGTGCCGTTTAAGGACGTCGTCATCTACCCGACGATTCTGGCCAAGGACGGCAGCCGTATGTCCAAGTCCAAGGGCAACGGCGTTGACCCCATGGATCTCATCGGCATGTATGGTGCCGATGCCATGCGTTACAACCTGCTCACGCTGTGCACCAACAATCAGGACGTCAAGTTTGACGCGAACATCGACAAGAAGACCAAGAAGCTCATCGACAGCCCGCGTACCGACCAGGCCAAGAGCTTTGTGACTAAGATCTGGAACGCCAGCCGCTTCCTGCTTATGAATATGGAGGGCTACACGCCCGGCGAGCCCGTCGTGGAGACGCCGGCCGACGCTTGGATGTTCAGCCGCCTGGCCAAGGCCGTGAAGATGGTCACCGAGGGCATCGAGAACTACACCTTTGGCGACATGGCCCGCGGTGTGCAGCAGTTCTTCTGGAACGAGGTCTGCGACTGGTACGTCGAGGTCACCAAGGCCCGCCTGAAGGGCGAGGGCCGTCTGCAGGCGCAGCGCAACCTGATCTTTGTGCTCGACACCTCTATTCGCTTGATGCACCCGCTCATGCCGTTTGTCACCGAGGAGATCTGGGACAACATGCCGGCCAGCGTGCTCGACCTGGATGCCGAGGGCAACGTTGACCGCGCCGAGGCGCTCATGATCGCCAAGTGGCCGGAGCCCGCCGACTACGCCAAGTACGTCGACGAGCCCGCCGAGCGCGCGTTTGAGCTGTGCCGCAACGTCGTTTCCGCTGCCCGCGCCACGCGTTCGCGTTACCGCTTGAGCCCCAAGGCCGAGCTCGACGTTGTCGTGCGCGCCGGTTCCGAGGACATCGAGAAGCTCGAGAGCCTGCGCTCGACCATCGAGCCGCTGGCCAACACGTCTTCGCTGGTCATGGGTACCGACGTTGAGAAGCCGGCTGCGAGCATTGCCGTGGTCGATAGCGGCGTCGAGGTCTTTGTGGTGCTCGAGGGCAAGGTTGATCTTTCGGCCGAGAAGGCGCGCCTGGAGAAGGAGATTGCCGCCGCGCAGAAGGAGCTCGCCGGCTGCGAGAAGACGCTTGCCAACGAGGGCTTTGTGGCCAAGGCCGCGCCCGCGGTGGTCCAGAAGAAGAGGGACCGTGCAGCTGAGCTCAAGGAGATCCTGGCGGCGCTGACTGCTCAGGTTGCTGACTTCTCGTAAGCGTTACTGGGGGACGCGGTTTGGGGCATTACTCGCTACTGCGGACACCTATTCCGCCGTTCTAACGAACGGCGGCTGACTCGACGCTGCAAACGCCTCTGATGGCCAATCTGCCGTTCAACTTCGGGTGCATGGGCATAAGCCCTATGCACCCTTGTTTCACGGCACCTTGGCTCATCAGAGGCGTTTTCGCTGACTATCCTCAACCTATACTGTTTTATTTTTCTATGAATGGCGGTTTTAAAAATGCCTAAGCGTTCTGGCTTGTATACCGTTCCTTTTGAGTTTGATTTGCTTTCGTTTGATGAGGCTGTTGGGCTGGCTGCTGATACGGGGCGGATTTCTGGGGATGCTGGTCCTTTGCTTGAGACGGTTGTCGATATGCTTGATGAGCTGGGACGTCCGGACGAGTATTTCGATTGCATTCAGGTCGCCGGTACCAATGGCAAGACTTCGACTACGCGTTTTTCGGCTGCCATTCTTCATGGTGAGGGGCTCAAGACCGCGCTGTATACGTCGCCACAGCTGGTACGCTATCCCGAGCGCATGGAAGTCGATGGATGCGTCGTGAGCGATGAGGCATTCGCCCGTGGCGTTTCGGCCGCTGTTGAGGCGGGGCATCGAGTGAATGCCCGTCGTGTGGCGGCGGGGGAGCGCGCCTATACCATCACGCCGTTTGACCTTTTGACGGCTGCTGCACTTGTGGTGTTTGCCGAGGCCGCGGTGGATGTTGCCGTGCTCGAGGTTGGCATGGGCGGGCGTTGGGACGCCACGAGCGCGACCGATCCCGTTGCCGTTGCCATTACGGGCATTGGGCTCGATCACACACGTATTTTGGGCGATACGCTCGAGGCCATTGCGGGGGAGAAGGCTGCGGTCATTAAGCCCGGACGCCTGGTTGTACTGGGCGAGGGCACGCATGAGGCGAGCGTTCAGCGCGTGATGGATGCCCGTTGTCGCGAGTGCGGCGTCGTGCCGCTGGTGGTGAACCATGCCACGACCAAGGTGCCGGCGCATGTGGGCGATACGGTTGAGTTTAGCTGCACTACGCCGCGTGCGATTTATACGTCGAGCATGGTCAAGCCGGCGTATCAGCCGCAGAATGCTGCGTGCGCGATTATGCTTTGCGAGGGGTATCTGGCTCGCGAGCTCGATCATGACAAGCTCGATGTGTCGCTTGTGGGCTGCCCCACGCCGGGCCGATTTGATGTGCTGGGAACTGATCCGCTCAAGCTGATCGACGCCTGCCATAACCCTCAGAGCTGCGAGAACTTTGTGAGCGCGCTGGACGAGATCGATCCGTGCGTAGAGAATCGCCCCACGCTGCTGTGCGCTGCGCTGGCCGACAAGGACGTGGCGGGTATCGTTGACGTACTGATCCCGGCCTTCCCGCGCGTGGTTGTGACCCAGACCGATTCCGACCGCGCCCTGTCGGCAGAGGAGCTTGCCGCACTTGTGGACGCCGACAAGCTCGCGGGCGTGTATCCGAGCGTGTCCGAGGCCCTCGCTGCCTTCGATGCCGCGGGCGAGCCCTTCGTAGCAGCCGGTACCATCACCCTAGCCGGCGAAGTAGCGGGGCTGCTCCGTTAACCCATCCCCTCATCAGTTGCGGTGAAATACGGACTGTTTTACAAGCCAGAAGCCTCAAACAGTCCGTATATCACCGCAACTCAAAAGCAGTCAATTTGGGACGGGGCTTTTTGGCTGCCCTGCGCCTCGAGTTGACTTGCTCGCCACGAAATGGCCCTATTTACTACGTTTGACCGGTAACCCTCGACCATACAGAGAATTGCGAAATCAAAACCGCAGGTAGATGGCTCGCCATTTTTCAAAAAAGACCCGCATGGTCGACTCATGCGGGTTAAACGTAGTAGATAGGCCGTTTTCGTGGCGCGGCGTTTGCAAGATGTGTCAAAGGGGCTCTCCCTTTGACACATTGCCTAGTCTAGGCGGACCGGATCGTGGGGGTAGGCGTTGAGAATCTCGACGCCGTTCTCGGTCACCAGGGCCAGGTCCTCGATGCGGACGCCGGTGCGGTCGGGGAGGTAGATGCCCGGTTCGATGGAGAACGTCATGCCCGGCTCTACGACCTGCTCGTTGACGAGCGAGACGTCGCCCGGCTCGTGGTCCTGCAGGCCGATTGAGTGACCCAGGCGATGCGTAAAGTACTGCCCATAACCCGCGTCTTCAATCACATCGCGTGCGGCGCGGTCCAGGTCGCACATGCGCACGCCCGGTGCGATGAGCGCTTCGGCGGCCTCGTTGGCGCGGCGCACGATGTCGTAGATGCGTGCCGTCTCCTCGTCCGGCTCGCCCCAAAAGAACGTGCGCGTCATGTCCGAGCAATAGTTGCAGCGGCGTCCGCCAATGTCGAACAGCACCACGTCGCCGCGCTTGAGCACAGTGTCGTCGGGTTCGTGATGCGGGTCGCCGGCGTTGGCGCCAAAGCTCACGATGGGCGGAAAGCTAAAGCCCTCGCAGCCGTGCTTGCGATACAGGCCGAGCATCTGGTCGGCAATCTCGCGTTCCGTCACGCCCTCGTGGACAAGCTTAATAGCATCGGCCATTACAGCGTCGTTAGCGGTCGAGGACGCACGCATGAGCTCCTGCTCGGTGGCATCCTTGTGGGTGCGTGCGGCGGTGACGGCAAAGTCACCCAGGAAAAACTCGCTTGCGGCGTGGCGCTCCATGAGCGGCATCAAAAAGCCGGAGCGCATGACGGTGTCGATGCCGAGCGGTTTGGTCGGATCGACCTCGCGAGCGATGGCGTCGGCCACGACATCGGTATCGGTGTGATAGGCGACGCGGGCATTGTCGTACTCGGGCAGTTGATGCAGTGCGTTGACCAGGATCACCGGCTCGGCATCGCGCACGAGCAGCACGCCGCAAAAACGCTCGAACATATCGGCATAAAAGCCGGTCAGGTAATAGATCGACCACGGGTCATTCACGAGCAGCTGCGCACCGGGGTGCTGAGCCTCGAGCGCATCGAGCACGCGCGCCA
>CAJKGV010000119.1:0-5806 GCA_905199455.1 Collinsella aerofaciens
GCACCAGACCGGTCACCTCGTCGACAATCTCCTCGAAGGGGCGGCTCTTTTCGCGACCGCGTACGTACGGCACGATGCAATAGGTGCAGAAATTATTGCAGCCTGTCATGATGGGCACCCAGGCGTGATACTGGGTCTCGCGATGCCACGGCATGCTCATGGCGTCCGTATCCTCATGCTCATTGGTGCGGATATGACGCTTACCATCAAGGAACGCCTCGGCAATGAGCTCGGCCACATGTGCAATGGAATGCGTGCCAAAGATGACATTGACGTTATCGACGTTGGTGAGCAGGCCCTCGCCATCGCGCTGCGCGATGCAACCGCCAACGGCAACCACGCGCTTGCCCGAAGGCGAAGGCGGCAGGCTTTTGCAGGAATTGCACTGACCGTACAGGCGAGTATCGGCGGCCTCGCGCACGCAGCACGTCATGAAGACAACGATATCGGCATGCGCGGGATCGAGCGCCATGAGGCAGCCATACGAATCAAGCAGACCGCTCACACGCTCGGAGTCGTGCTGATTCATCTGGCAGCCAAAGGTGCGGATAAAGTAGGTTTTACCGGCAAGAATATCGCGTACGGAACGCTGGTCCATGTGCATAAGTCCTAACGATGGGGAGCGAAACAAGGCAAGCAGAAGCTATGCCACAGGCTTAACATCATCCATGACGACGTTATCCATAGCAGCTCGATTGATCTGGTGAACGTAGATAGAAAGGCGGATGGCCGTGCGCGACTCCCCGTTAATGAGGATGTCGGAGAACACGGGCGCGCAGGAAATATCAAAACCGGTTGGAATCAAAAAACCGCGCGCGATAGCAACGGCCTTAATAGCCTGGTTGACGGCACCGGCGCCGACACACTGGATGTTGACGGGTACACCATCCTTGACCATGCCGGCGATGGCGCCGGCAACGGACGCGGGCGATGATTTGCTTGATACCTTCAGGCAATCCATGAAGAAACTCCTGCATTTAAAAGTACGTTTTAACTGCAATAACTGTATCGTACCGAGTGGACTCGGTAAAGGCACTATTCCTCTTTGGCAAGATCAAAGGTCACGGTGATTCGATCACGCGAAACACGAATCTTTGGGTCGCCGCAAAGGTTGAGATAGTACCGGGTGGCAAGGTCATTAAAGTCGCGTTCCACAGCGCGCGAAAACTGTGCCATGTCATCCTTGGCAATACGTAGCCCGCGACGATCCTTCGCGAGATCGACAGGAGCCGGCGCATGCGAGGACGAATCACGCTCGCGCAGCAGACGCGCGGTCACACCGCGAACGGGCTTAATCTGCCCTGCCAAAATGCGATGGGCCGTGCGCTCGGACATCTCAAGACCCAAACCCGAACAAATACGGATAAAGTCCTCGGCATCAGAAGCAAGGCCTAAACGATCGACAACCGGAAGCTCGCTCTCGTCATCAATGAACAGGAGACGAGACGTATCAAGCCGGCTTGACGCCTGAGCATAAAGGGTCGCGGCAATCTCAGACGGAGAACCAAGATAGACATCGCAACCACGCAACTCCTCGAGCGCAAACTCACATGCAGCGCGAATAATATTATGCGGACCGCGAGCACAGACATAACGTCCGTCCTCATCCTTGACGGCCTGGGGCCAGCTGGACTGATCGGCACGCTCACTGAGGCGGTCGGCCGCGACGCTCACCTTAAAGGCTGAACCAAGATCGACACCGGACGTGACCACACGGGCCTCATCGGCGTTCTGCTTGATCGAAAACAATGCCATGCCACGACCGTGAACGCCCCAACGGTCCATCTTCATGCTCTCGAGCTTGGAGGTAACGCGGGCATCAAAGATTCGCTCTTGCATATCCTGCGGAACGCCCGAACCGTTATCCAGAAAGACAAGCGTGCGGACGCCGTCTTCCTTGGTCGTGGCGAGATAGACCTTGTCGGCGCCGGCATCGCGAGCATTACGGAGCATTTCGATGACGATATCCTCGACATGCTGAATGTCGTGCTTTGCCTGGCGCCGCTCGGCCTCCGAAACGCGGAGGCGGACATACCCCTCGCCAAGGTTTTCCTCGACGCGAAGGTTGCCCTCCCCCGACATCGACGCGATAAATGAGATGAGCTCGTTCGCGTCGTTCATGTTATTTAGCGATATCGACGGCACGGCTCTCGCGAATCACGACAACGCGCACCTGACCGGGATACTCCATCTCTTCCTCGATCTGATGGGCGATATCGTGAGCCAGGACCGTGGACTGGGCATCGGAGATCTTGTCCGGCTGAACCATGACGTGGACCTCGCGACCAGCCTGCATGGCATAGGTGCGCTCGACGCCGTCGTGAGAGTTGGCGATCTCCTCGAGCTTCTCAAGGCGCTTGATGTAGTTCTCGGCCGACTCGCGGCGGGCGCCGGGACGAGAGGCAGAGACAGCATCGGCGGCCTGCACCAGGACATCGAGCACCGTGTTGGGGTCGACATCGGCATGGTGAGCCTCGATAGCGTGGACGATAACGGGCTTCTCGCCATAACGGCGGGCAAGCTCGGCGCCGATGACGGCATGCGGGCCCTCGACGTCGTGGTCGATTGCCTTGCCCAGGTCATGAAGCAGGCCGGCGCGCTTGGCGGTCACAACGTCCAGGCCAAGCTCGGAAGCCATCACGCCGCACAGATCAGAGACCTCGAGGGAGTGCTGAAGTACGTTCTGACCAAACGAGGTACGGTAGCGCAGGGCACCAAGGGTCTTGACGATCTCGGGGTGCAGGTCGTGGATGCCGGTATCGAAGGCAGCCTGCTCGCCAGCCTCGCGCACGCGCTGCTGAACCAGGTCGGCGGCCTTGTGATACATCTCCTCGATACGGGCAGGGTGAATGCGGCCGTCGGCGATGAGGT
Organism: Collinsella aerofaciens; assembly: GCA_905199455.1. Taxonomy (GTDB): domain Bacteria; phylum Actinomycetota; class Coriobacteriia; order Coriobacteriales; family Coriobacteriaceae; genus Collinsella; species Collinsella aerofaciens_AW. The sequence continues at coordinate 2,872 of CAJKGV010000119.1, forward strand.
TCTCGAGGGCGACACGGGCGGTCTCACGACGGACCGGGTCGAAGCTCGAAAGAACGACGGTCTCGGGCGTGTCGTCGATCACGAGGTTGACGCCGGAAACCTGCTCGAAGGTCCGGATGTTGCGACCCTCGCGACCGATGATACGGCCCTTGAGGTCATCAGAGGGAATGTGCACGGAGGTAACGGTGACCTCGGCAGTGTGGTCGGCAGCGCAGCGCTGAATCGCCAGAGACAGAATCTCCTGGGCGGTCTTGTGGCACTCGGCGCGAACCTGCTGCTCGGACTCGCGAATGATCGTGGCGGCCTCGTGGGTGACCTCGCCGCGAACCTTATCGAGGAGCTCCTTGTGGGCGTCCTCGCGGGTAAGGTCGGCGATACGCTCGAGCTCGGAGGTCTGCTTTGCGCAGAGCTCCTCGAGCTCACGGGAGCGTTTCTCGACCTGACCGGCCTGGCTGGACAGCTGATGCTCGCGCTTGTCGAGAGCGTCGTTGCGGCGATCGAGGGATTCCTCGCGCTGCATCACGCGGTTCTCGAGCGTACGAATCTCGTTCTTACGCTGCTTGTCCTCGGCCTCAGCGGCCTGCTTGTTCTTGATGATCTCCTCTTTAGCCTCGAGCAGAGCCTCTTTTTTGAGGGTCTCGGCCTGACGCTTAGCATCACCGATCAGGGACTCAGCCTGTGCGTGTGCCGACTGGATTTTTTCGTCGGCCTCGTGAAGACTACCCTGCTTGGCGGTGCGCATGTAGGCAATGGCGGCGATGGCACCCAAAACGATGCCAACGAGCGCTGCGATGATAGGCATGCTCACTCCTTTTTATGGATTCGTTACACAACAAAGCGAACCGTCCTTACGAACGGCTCGCGACATTTGAGTAATATGGGCGCAGCTTATGCGGGTCGGATACAGATAAATATAAACAAACTCATCACAGATGAGCACATATCACAAAGCAAATGACAGTGTTTATCGTACGTTGAACCACAACAACTGTCAAATAAATGGCCCCAGCACGGCGGCTAAAACGCGGTGAACGGCAGGGCCACAAAACGCATACGCCTAAACCGCACATTCCTCACGTTCGGCATCGAGACGTGCCTTAACGGCATCGGCGGCGATGTGATACGAGAAGCCCTTACCCATCAAAAACCGAACCAGTTTTTCGAATCCGCGCGTCTCTGGAACACGCCGCTTGGCGAGCAGGGCTGACGCACGCGCCAAATCGTCTTCGACGGCAAAATAATCCTCGGGATAACCGGGAATGTCATCGAGCACGACATGACGGCGCTTGAGCTCGGTCTCGATTTTACGCTGTCCCCAACCACGCCGCTTGCGTTCCTCGATAAAGTACGAGCAAAAGCGGTTCTCGTCTAAAAAGCGATACTCGGTGGCGCGCTCGACCGCGAAATCGATAGCGGGCTGGTGAAAGCCGAAGCGAGCCAACTTGTCACGGACCTCACCCGTCGCATGGTCGCGGCGCGATAACATCTCGGTCACCATGGTAAGTGCACATTTACGCTCGATGAGCTGCACCGCCTCACGAAAGTTATCCCAATCACAGGGAAGATCGGGGCGGTTTTTGACATACAGCCGCGCGACCCGCACGGGGATCCAAATGGACCGCTCAAAACCGCCCTCAAGCTCACAATCGATATGTGCGCAAGGCTTTTTGGACGCATACCCGCTCGAGAACGAGGAGGCCGCCTTCTTATCGGGAAAAACGACCGTGGCCTCGGTCACCGTATACGACATGAGCGTAACCGCTACTCGTCGTCATCATCGAGCATGGCGGAACCATCGATGGCGTAAAGCTCGTCAAACTCCTCAGGCGCAGGCTGATCGGTCAGCTCGACCTCGGACGGAGCATCGTCATCAAACTCAAGCCCGCAGGCAAGGCGGACCTTATGCTCAATCTCGTCGGCGCAATCGGGGTGTTCGCGCAGGAACGCCTTGGCGGCCTCGCGACCGTTGCCGAGCTTGTCCTCGCCATAGGCAAACCAGGAGCCCATCTTCTTGCAGATGCCGCACTCGACAGCCATGTCCAGAATCGAGCCCTCCTTAGAGATGCCCGTACCGTACATGATGTCGAACTCAGCAGAACGGAACGGAGCTGCCACCTTGTTCTTAACGACCTTGGCGCGCACGCGGTTACCGATAACCTCATCCTTAAGCTTAATGCTGTCGATGCGGCGAATGTCGATACGCACCGAAGAGAAGAACTTAAGGGCGCGGCCGCCCGTCGTGGTCTCGGGGTTGCCGAACATGACGCCGATCTTCTCACGCAGTTGGTTAATGAAGATGCACGTCGTGTTGGACTTGGACAGCGAGCCGGCAAGCTTGCGGAGCGCCTGGCTCATCAGGCGAGCTTGCAAGCCGACCGTGGTATCGCCGATCTCTCCCTCGATCTCGGCACGCGGGGTAAGCGCGGCGACGGAGTCGACGACGATAGCATCGATGGCGCCGGAACGCACGAGCATGTCAACAATCTCGAGCGCCTGCTCACCCGTATCGGGCTGGGAAATCAGTACCTCGTCGATATCCACGCCAATGCGCGCGGCATACGTGGGATCGAGCGCGTGCTCGGCATCGATAAATGCCACCACGCCACCCATTGCCTGGGCCTCGGCCAGGATCTCGAGCGAAAGCGTCGTCTTACCGGAGGACTCAGGACCGTAAATCTCGACGATACGGCCGCGCGGCACACCGCCGATACCCAGAGCGGCATCGAGTGCCAGAGCGCCCGTGGGGATGGCCTCGACCTCAAGCTCGGGGCCGCCGTCACCATACCTCATGATGGAGCCTTGACCGAACTTCTTCTCGATCTCGGCCTTGGTGGTGGCGATCATCTCATCGCGCTCTTTACCCGTCGTGCGAGCATGAACGGTACGTACGGGACCTGAATTCTTGGCCATGAATAGCCCTCCTCTTAACAACCTG
>CAJKGV010000120.1:0-5760 GCA_905199455.1 Collinsella aerofaciens
TCGGCAACATCCGCATCGGCAACAACGTCAAGATCGGCGGCAACTCGGTCGTCGTTAAGGACGTCCCCGACAACTGCACCGTCGTGGGCGTGCCGGGACGCATCATCAAGCGCAACGGCTGCCGTGTGTTCGAGGAGAGTTTCGACGCCAAGCAGCATCGCGAGTACATGCCCGATGACGCCGCCGAGCAGTCCGCCCTCAACCGCCAGGGCATCACCGAGAATGCCCGCCGCGTCAAGGAACTCGAGCGAGAGGTGGCCGAGCTCAAGGCCCTCGTCGCCAAGCTCGTGGACGAACGCTAGGAACGCAAGCGGCACAAAACGACATCGGCATCAACGCAAAGGCGCGCCAGGGAATTCACCCCCGGCGCGCCTTATTTGTGATGTGGCAAAGAGACTGTCCCTTTGTCACATTATGCGAACTGGCTCAGATAGAGGTCGGCGTAGGCACCCTCGGCTGCGAGCAGCTCCTTATGCGTGCCCTGCTCGATGATGTTGCCGTGGTCCATGACCAAGATCAGGTCGGCGTCCACGATCGTCGACAGGCGATGCGCGATCACAAAGCTGGTGCGCCCGCGCATGAGCGCGTCCATGGCGCGGCCGATGGCAAGCTCGGTGCGCGTGTCCACGCTTGAGGTCGCCTCGTCCAGGATGAGAATCGCCGGGTTATTGAGCAGCACGCGTGCGATGGTCAGCAGCTGACGCTGGCCCTGGCTGATGCTCTCGGCATCGTTGGCCACGCGCGTGTCGTAGCCCTGCGGCATGGTGCGCACAAAGAAGTCGACCTGCGCGGCACGAGCGGCCGCGACAATCTCCTCGCGCGTCGCCTCGGGGCAGCCGTAGGCGATGTTTTCGGCAATCGTGCCATCGAACAGCCAGGCGTCCTGCAGCACCATGCCAAACTGCTGCCGTAGCTCGCCGCGGTCCATGCGGCTCGTATCCACGCCGTCGAGCGTAATACGCCCGCCGTCAATCTCGTAGAAGCGCATGAGCAGGTTGATGAGCGTCGTCTTGCCTGCGCCCGTGGTTCCCACCACGGCAATCTTCTGGCCCGGCTCGGCGGTAAACGACACGTCGCGCATGAGCGGCTTGTCGGGCGCGTAGCCAAAGCGCACATGCTCAAAGGCGACGTGGCCCTCCACCTTGCCCGGCAGCTTGGCGGCGACCGCCGGCAACGGATCGGCTTCCATCTCGGACTCGTCGAGCAGGTCGAACACGCGCTCCGCGCTTGCCAGCGCGCTCTGCAGCGAGTTAAAGGTAAACGACAGCTGCGTCATGGGCTCGGATGCCTCGTAGATAAACTGGAAGAACGCCTGGAACACGCCGACGGTCATATGTCCGGCAACCAACATGCTGCAGCCCACAAGCGCAATCACGATTTGCGCCAAACGGCCGATAAAGCGCACCGCAGGGCCGACGGCATTGATCATAAAGTCGGCCTTGGTGCTCACGCGCGCCAGCTCCTTCGAAGCCTCGTGCACCTCGGCAGAGCTCTGGCGCTCGCGGTTGAACGCACGGATTACCAGACGGCCCGAGTAGCCTTCCTCGACCGCGCTCGTAATCTTGGACACCCACTCCTGGCGCTCGCCCGTCACATCGTGCGTGCGGCGCGAAACGACCTTCGTCACCAGCAGCGAAAGCGCCGTAAAGAACAAAAAGACGAGCGTGAGCGGCACGCTAAACACGAACATCACGCTCACGGCACCCACCACGGTACCGATCGACACCAGAAGCTGCAGCAAGCCGCGCTGCATGCTCTCGGACATCTTGTCCAAGTCGTTGGTCGCACGGCTGACGACCTCACCGGGACGATGTGCGTCAAAAAAGGCAAGCGGCAGACGGTTGAGCTTTTGTGCGATGCGGTTGCGTAGGCGCAGGTTGAGGCGCTCGGCAACGCTCGACATCAAAAAGCTCTGGAGTGCGTAGAACGAGGCGGCGGCCGTCCAAATCATAAAGTAGATGAAGATGGTCCTGCCGCAGTTCTCCCAGGTGATGCTGAAGGTGGTATCGTTGGCAAACGCCACCTGAATGTGGCCCCACAGCTCATCGATCACACGGGCGCTATATGCCGGCGCAGCGGTGTTAAAGATGGCATAGAACACAATGCTCGCGAACACGATATAGAAGCGCCAATGGTCGCCGGCAGCCTCGCTCCACAGGCGGCGCACCGTCGCCCAGGTGTCGCGGGGTTTCTCGTCCTCGTCCTCGTCGTCCACATCGCGCATGCGCTCTGCCTCAGCGCGGGCGCGCTCGTCCTCGGCGCGCTCGTTTTCCTCGTAGAGCGCTTGGCGGCGAGCCTCGCGCTCGGCTGCAGCCTTGGCGGCGTCATCCAGCTCGGTCGACATGGCAGCCCGCTCGACCGCTTCCTCGGCAGCGTCCGCAGCGGCGGCATCGACAAGGCCGCCCTGCTTCCTGAGCTCCTCGGTCATGCTACTCACCTCCCTTCATCTGCGATTCCGCGATGGCGCGGTACACCTCGCAGGTTTCCATAAGCTCGCCATGCGTGCCCAAGCCCACAACCTCGCCATCCTTGAGCACGACAATCTGGTCGGCATGCAGAATCGTCGAGATGCGCTGCGCGATGATGAGCACCGCGGCATCGCGCGTCTCGTCTTGCAATGCATGGCGCAGGGCCGCATCGGTCTTAAAGTCCAGGGCCGAAAAACTGTCATCGAAGATGTACAAATCGGCCTGCTTCATGAGCGCGCGAGCAATGGCCAGGCGCTGGCGCTGGCCGCCCGAAAAGTTCGTACCGCCCTGGGCAACCGGGGTATCGAGCCCCTGCGGTTGGTCGAGTACAAAGGTGCTCTGGGCAACCTCAAGCGCGCGAAGCATGTCGCCCTCGGTCGCGCCTTCGTTACCAAAGCGAAGGTTGCTCGCTACCGTGCCCGAGAACAGCCACGCCTTCTGCGGCGCATAGGCAATGCGCCCGCGGATTTCGTCTTGCGTAAGCTCGCGCAGGTCCACACCATTCAGGCGAATGGAGCCCTTGGTGGCATCGTGGAAGCGCAGCAGAAGCTTTGCCACCGTCGATTTGCCCGAGCCTGTCGAGCCAACGATCGCAGTCGTCTGACCGCGACGGCAGGCAAAGCTCAGGTCGCACAGGGTGTCCTCGTCGGCATCGTCAAAGCGAAACGACATGTGGTCGAACACGGCCACCGCATCGGCTTCGTCTTGGGGCTCGCGCGCCCCGTCATCCAGCGTGCGCTCGCCATCGACGATGCTCGGCTCAATCTCCAACACCTGCTGCGCACGGTTCAGGCACGCGGCAGCACGCGGAAGCGTCAGCACCACCATCTGGGCCATCATCACAAAGAACAGGATCAGAATTGCATACTCCAGCACCGCCGAGATACTCGCAATCTGCATGGCGTGGGCGCCTACGCGGTTGCCGCCCACCCACAGCACCGCCACCTCGGCGATGTTCATCAAAAAGAAGCTTGAGCTGTCGAGGCCCACAAACAGGTGGTTGACTTTGATGGCGTTGGCGGCGTATTCGCTAAACACCTCGTCCAGACGCCGTTCCTCGTGGCGCTCCTTGTTAAACGCACGGATGACGCGCACGCCCACAATATTCTCGCGCAGCACCACGTTCATGCGGTCGATAAAGCCCTGTAGGCGCATAAAAATCGGCGCCGCGTTGGCAACCGTAAAGACCGCCGCCACCAGCACAATCGCAACGACTACGCCCAGAAGCGTGCCCATGGCGGGATCGATAAACCAGGCGAAGATGATGCCCGCCACAGCCAAAAACGGCACGGGCAGCACCAGCTGAATCGTCTGCAGAATCGCCTGCTGAATCACGTTGATGTCGTTGAGCGAGCGCGTGATCATCGATCCGGTGCCAAAGCGCTCAAAATCGCTGGCCGCGAGCTCGAGCGATTTGTCGTACACGGCATTGCGAATATCGCAAGCCACGTTGGCGGCCAGGCGCGCCGAAAGATAGCAGCCCAGCACCGTGCCGCCGCTAGCCATGCTGGTTGCGATAAACATGTATAGGCCGTTGCGTAAAATGTAGTCGACATCGCCCGTGGTAATACCGGTGTTGACCATGTTCGCCAGCATCGTGGGAACCAACAGCGTACCGACGTTATCCACCAGCAGCACCAGCAGCGTCACTGCGACAAGCCCTCGATATGGCTTTAGAAACCTCATTAACAGTCGCACGACTCCCCCTCACCTTGATTCTCGGCTTGGCTCTCGGCAGCGATATGCTGCTTAAAGGCATCGCACTCATCGCCGAGCACCTGAGAGAATTTGCCGATCAAGCGCATAATCTCGCGCTGCTCACATGGCTCAAGCGCGCCAAAGGCTCGCTGTTCGGCCTTGAGTGCCGGCAACGCATAACGCTCGGCAAATCGCCTGCCCTCTTCGGTCAGGCTCACAACCTTGCTCTTACGACTGCCTTCGGCAAACTCCAACGTTGCGAAGCCCCGCGCCGTCAAGGTTTTAATTGCCGAGTTGATGGTCTGCTTGCTGTAGAACCATTCGCTTGTCAGACGGCTTACGGCAATACTGCCGCCCGCCGTGCTGGTGTCGACGAGCATCCAATAGGCGCAGTCCGAAAGGCCGCAGGCGCGCGAGAACTCCGAATAGATATGGTCGAGTCCATTGAGCAACCGATCGAAGTCGACCAGTGTAACCGCACTATTCATCTATCCCACCATTCGATTGTCCGATTTTTGACCAATTTTGTGTCTCTAGATTAGTCCGAGTTTTGACTATCGTCAACAGGCTCTCCGCAAATGCGCGCATTTTATGGCCTATCGGCAGAAAAAGACCGCCGGCGCGGGGGCGGCGCCAGCGGTCACGTGAAAATCGGGTTTTATTGCCTGTTAAGCGGCGACGGCCTCATAGACCGTAGCGCCCGAGAAGCTGTCATGCAGGCTCTTGCCGGCAATCCACGGCAGCTCGACGACCTCGCAGACCGTGTTGACCAACTCAGAGCAGTCAGTAAAGTGGCCCTTGTCGTTGAGGGCCTCGCAATCCTGAACACGCCAATAGCCATCGGTGTGCGTGATGTAGTACTCGTGATCGTTGATCGACACGAAAGCGCGCGTCTTGGAACGCAGCAGCTTCAGAAATCCTTCGAAATCGGTCTCGACGACATCTCCAGCCTGGAACATGATGTTACCTCCTGGCCCGGCGCCACCACGGCGCATTGATAAACGTTGGTACTCCTTTAGTAAAACCTTTATCAGAGGTTATGCGTTCGTCATTTAGGCAAGTGGTAAAAAACCGCAGGGTAGACGGGATAAAACGTTTAACCATCCCATTTGTTTGTCACATTCTGAAGGTACTTTTATGCAAACCTACTTTCCCAATTGGAATCTATCCTTTTGGCCGGGCAATTGACCGTCTATCGTTTAAGCCCGACGGGTATGAACGGGGCATCTGCAACGCCACCGCAAGGAGACACCATGGAGACTATCGAAGCACTCATTCACCGCCGCAGCTGCCGCAACTACAGCGATCGTCCCGTCGAGGCCGAAAAGCTTGCACGTATTATTGAAGCCGGCCAATATGCACCGAGCGGCATGGGCCGCCAGCCGGTGACGTTTGTCGCCGTCACCGACCCCGCGACCGTCAAGCGTCTCTCACAGCTCAACGCCCAGGTCATGGACAGCAACAGCGACCCCTTCTATGGCGCCAAGACCGTTGTGGTGGTGCTGGTTGACCGCAGCGTGCCCACACATCTGGAAGACGGCTCGCTCGCCATGGGCAACTTGCTCAACGCCGCCTATGCACTGGGTGTCGATTC
>CAJKGV010000121.1:0-5689 GCA_905199455.1 Collinsella aerofaciens
TGGGACAGCAGCAGGCCGCCCGAGCCGGTAATGGCGCAGGTCATCTGGGCCGTCGGCAGCACGGTCGCAGCACCCTCGAACAGGTCGCGAGCGCAGGCGCGGACGTCGGTGTGGTGGCGCTGGTACTTGGCATAGACGATCTGGTTGTCGTCGTTGAGCACGGCGAGCTTAACGGTGGTGGAACCCACGTCGATGCCCAAGTGCAGGTTGCCACGAGCGTTCTCGGGGTTGAAGATCGCGCCTTCGGGGGCGTGGGCGGCGGTGACGGCTACGGGCTCAGCGGCGGTGGCGGGCTCGCTAGCGATGGACGTCTCCCCTGCCGCGTTCTTGGCCTCGGCAACCGCCTCGGCGACCTTCTCGGCAGCGGCAGTCGCGGCCTTCTGCGCGGCGTCCACCACGGCGGGCGCAGCCTCGCGTGCGGCAGCGACCACACGGTCTTTAATGCCCTCGACGAGTTTGCTCATTGTCTCTCCTCTTAGTTGTTGGACTCGACGGTTGCGGTGGTGTCGACCGCGTCCTCGAGCTGCAGGTTCAATAGCTTCATGCCGTATTCCGGCACGTTGATATCGATGGGTTGGCCATACAGATCACCAGGGCGCACAAAAGCGAGCACCGTCATAATGCGCGCCATGGCCTCGGGCGATTCGGTGAGCCCGCGCTCAAACCAGCGCTGAATCATGCCGACCTCGGCGCTCACGACGTAGGTAACGTAGTAGTCAAAGAACGTGCCCAGCGCCAGGCCCAAAATGCCCGTCTGTGCACGCGGCACCACGGCCTCGCGTGCGGTATCGATGATCTTTTTAATAAAGGCGGGGTCGCCGCCCGGGCCCAGCAGCGATCCGATTAAATCGCGGTTGGCCGCAAGGTAGCGCAGCAACTCAACCGAACCGGGTGCCGGCTCGAGCTCATCGATGTTGTGATAGAGATCGGGCAGCTGAGCTGCGGTGATGAGCTCAATGCGCTCACGGATCTCGGCCAGCAAGCCGTCCTCGATTTGATTGATAAAGTCGGGGATATCGCGGTAGTGCGAATAGAACGTGCGGCGCGTAAGGCCAGCGCGCTCGGTGAGCGACGCGACATTAATGCGCGAAAGGTCGCCGCTTTCGGCAAGCTCGCTGGCAAGTGCCTGGCGAAGGGCACGCTGCGAGCGAAGGGACCGGCGGTCGCATTTTTCGAGCTGGGACAAGCGTCCTCCTTGTTACTCAGTCTGTGCGCTATTGCACAGTGCGAGTATTATTGCACACCGTGTGTATCAACACGTAAAGGCAATATTTAGGATGTGACGAAGGGGCAGCCTCTTTGTCACATCCAGCGACCGCCTAGGTTGTGCCGGTTGTGCCAGGCTTTTAGAGCGGCATTACCGATTGTCCAAAATGTCATTCGTGGGTAGAATAGTGTCGACGGCAGCCCAAGTTCTGGAAAGCTGGGCAGCGCCGTTGCTTGGATTAAGGGGTCAACGCCTTAGCGGCGGCGACCCCTTTTACGTTGCTTCGAACGTTGCTTGAGTGCCTCGGAAAGCCCGACGAGCGCTGTGAAGAACGAGACCAAAGCGGTCAGAAGTCTCACAAAATCAATCAGATCGGTCATGGGCATCACCTCCCATCAGATGGAGGGCGTTGCCCGGCACATGGAACTGCCGTCAACAGTATCAATTCTATCAAAGCGCAGTTAGGTATGCGAATGTTTGTTCGTATTTCAAGAGACCAGCGTCACCTGTGACAAAGGGGCTATCCCTTTGTCACATTATTCGATGACGGTGCGGGAGTTTTGCTTGCGCATGGTGGCGAGCATGTGTTTGGGGACGGCATGAACCATGCAACTGCCGATAGTTGCACTCGCGGCGGCCTTGGCGGCATCGCTGCCGTTTTTGGTCGCGTAGCTGTGGCGGAAACGTTTGAGCATGGCAATGTCGTTGCCGCCGTCGCCGTAGACCGCGACCTCGTCCTCGGCAATGCCGTAGTAGCCCGCCAGCCAGGACACACTCTCGCCCTTGTTGCACGCCACGTCCGTGATCTCGAACATCACCGGATCGAACGGCGCGTTGACCACGCGGTCCGATCGCTCGGCCAAATATGCCTTAAGGTCGCGCTCCAGCTCGGGCGAGGTCACGCGGCAGTTGATCTTGCACACATCGTGGCGAAGGATGTCACCGATCGACTGGTCGAAATACTGTTCCTCGTGATAGCCGCCACGCGCGCGCATGCCGCGCATCACGATGCGCTTGATAGGGCTGTCCTTTTTAAAGCCCGCCTGATGCATCTCGAACGAACCGCTCGAGAACATGCCATCGGGTGTGGAGCAATCAAAGCAAATGTCCGGGAATGCCTTGAGCAGCTCCTCGGTAACCTGCGGATCGATGGTCCAGGTCTTGAGCACCTCGCCATGGCTGTCGCGCACGATGGATCCGTTGGAGCAGCAGGCGTCAAGCGCCAGGCCCGTAAAGCCATGCTCGCCGATCGGCAACGTCGAGCGCCCGGTCGCGGGAACCACATGCAGGCCAGCCTCGGTCAGCTCGCGAATGACACGGCGAATGGTCCCGTCTGCCTCGTGCAGGGCATTCAACAGCGTTCCGTCTAAGTCACTCGCAAACATCTTGATCATGGGCATGCCTCTCCTTCGTCTGCACGATATTGTAGACGAGAGCGGGCGCGTCCCAAGAGAGACGCGCCCGCTAGGCGAAAGATTGTCCTACACCGCGGCGGGGCCGTGTTCGCCGGTGCGAATGCGGATAACGTCCTCGACCGGCTCGACCCAAATCTTGCCGTCTCCAACGGTGCCGTAATCTTGGAAACGGCGCGGCAACGGGCGCGAAACGAACGGGAAATACGCGAGCAAGGGAGCCGTGGGCGCGCCCGTCCCGGCTAGCGCCGGAACAGTTCGCGGGCGCGGTCGCGAAGGTCGGTGGCTCGGATGACGCCCTCGTAGCGGTTGATGCGCAAGCGCGGGAAGGCATTGAAGAAGCGCAGGTCGCGACGACTGAGCGACACACTCGGCACCGGACGGTTCGCGCGCCCGCCGGCACGGAGACGGGCAAGCGACGGACGCGGCATACTCGGCGCGGCATCGGCCACGCGGCGGGCGGCAAGCGCCAGGCCATGAGCGCCGTCCGAGATAAACGTCGGCATCGAAGTCTTCTCACGCAGGGCATCGAGCGTGGCGTCACCCAACTCGGCCAGCCACGCGTTAACGGCACGGCTGCGGATATGCGTTTGTGTCACCGAGTCGATTGCCGAATCGGGAATACGTTCGAGCATGGAGTCGGACGCATCGGCAAGCGACTCGTTGATGCGCTCGGCAAGGTCGGCACGCACACGCTCCAGCTGATCGGACAGGCGGCGCCAACTGGCCAAAGAGCATGCCGCGTCGACCATCATCGCGACTGCGACGATAAAGGCGGACAGCCGTACAATCAGCACCGGCAAATGACCGAGCAAGCCCAACACCGCCGGTTCCACTACGCGGCAAATGCACAACGCACCCAAGCCAAACGCGCAGGCCCAGTACAGGCAGATGCGTCCGTGCAGGTTAAACGGCAGGTGCGAATAGTCCCAAAAGCGAGCGCCTGTTGTCTTTTCCAATAGGAGGCCCACACTGTACTCGATTACGCTGCACACAAGCGCCGCGGCGACAAACTGGCCCGAGGCATCCGGAATCCCGCGCAGCAAAAGCCAGCAGGCTATGCCGCCCACACCATAGATAGGACAACACGGCCCCAGCAAGAATCCGCTGTTGGCAAAGCGTCCTTGGTTGAGCATGGCACATACTGTCGACTCCCATGCCCAACCGCAAAACCCGTAAAAGGCAAACGAGAGCACCAGTGCCGAGAGCGGGCAGGCGGCAAGCGTCGCGCCGCCAAACGCCATATCAATCGCGGTTTCCACCGTCTACCCTCTCCTCTTTTCGCTCGATTCTTTACTCGAGCCGTCACTCGAGCCCTCGTTCAAATCGTTCGCGCCGTCTTTGCGCGGCAGACGGCCGGCGACCGTCTCGCGCAGCGCGCACCACTTATCAGCCAGACACACAATCCATGCCTCGCGACACGTCGGCGGCACTGGCACCAGCGGAAACATATGTCGCGCGATAATATTCCGTTCGCACGGCGTCAGCTCAAAATCCTCTTCGGCACGTGCCAGGGCAAAAAATGGATGCCGAAATCCGTGCAGTCGATGGCTCGGATCGGGGTCGTGCCAATCGTAGAGAAAGTAATCGTGCAGCAGGGCACCGCGCAGCAGCGAGGCACGGTCGACCGAAATGCCAGCACGGCCCAAGCGCTCGGCAAAGGACAGGCTCGCCCGCGCTACCGAAGTCACATGCGCATAGACCGTCACGTCACCATGCTGGATAAACTCGCGCGTCAGGTCCAGACGGCCCATCTGTGCCAGTTGACGGGCAGCATAGTCGACCTCGTGCGCGATTTTCTCGGCACGAACGACATCGGACATGCTGCCTCCTTCCAGCGACTCACGGCGACAAGCCACGGCCTGCGCGCATTGAATAAAATCATCATCGAATCTACCAGTATGGCATCGGACAAAACGTTTTGCCCCGCCAGTTGGCGAATTACCGCGCCGCCGTCACATATCAAACGCCAAAATGTGCGAGACTGTTTTGTGCAATTGTGCCGGCCGAGGGAGCGCCGGCGCTCGATTCGCATGGAGTAACCCACAACGATGCTGCTTACGCAAACGACAACGCCCGAGGACGTCAAGGCTCTTAATCGCGCCGAGCTCCCGCAGCTCTGCGACGAGATTCGCCACGCCATCCTCGAAAGCTCCGCCGCTGTCGGCGGACACGTTGCCCCCAACCTGGGCGTCGTTGAGCTCACGGTCGCGCTCCACCGCGTGTTTAACTCCCCCACCGACAAAATTGTCTTCGACGTGTCGCACCAGACCTACGCACACAAAGCGCTGACCGGGCGCGCGTACACCTATATCAATCCGGAGCGTTATGGCGAGGCCTCTGGCTTTGCCAATCCCGACGAGTCCGAGCATGACCTGTTTGCCATGGGTCACACCTCGACCTCGGTGAGCTTGGGCTGCGGTCTTGCCCACGCGCGCGACCTGGCGGGTGACACGTATAACGTCATTACTGTTATTGGCGACGGCTCGCTTTCGGGCGGTCTGGCGTTTGAGGGCTTTAACAATGCCGCCGATCTCGACAGCAACTTGGTCATTATCGTCAACGATAACGACCAGTCCATTGCCGAAAACCACGGTGGTCTGTATCGCAATCTGGCCGAGCTGCGCGCCAGCAACGGCACCTGCGAGCGCAACGTTTTCCGCGCGCTGGGGCTCGACTATCGTTACCTGGACGCCGGCAACGATGTCCAAGCGCTGGTCGATACGCTGCAGGAGCTGCGCGATATCGATCATCCCATCGTGCTGCACGTCTCCACCGCCAAGGGCAAAGGCTTTGAGCCGGCCCAGAGCGACCCGGAGCACTGGCATCATGTGGGGCCCTTCGATATGGCAACCGGCCGCAAACTTTGCCCGGGCCACCCGAGCGAACCCGCACCGCGCACCTATGCCGATATTACGGGCGAGGCACTCAACGCCGCTATCGCGAACGACCCGCAGGTTGTCGCCATCACGGCTGCCACGCCCTATATCATGGGCTTTACGCCCGAGCTTCGCACCGCGGCAGGCAAGCAGTTTGTCGACGTGGGCATTGCCGAAGAGCACGCCGTCAC
>CAJKGV010000122.1:0-5629 GCA_905199455.1 Collinsella aerofaciens
CGCTTAACTAACGAGCGTGGATAATCTCCCACTTTGACTTTGAGGCCGTCACCGAGCCAAAAACGGGAGATTATCCACGTTCATTTTGGATGACCCCCTTGTACCAAGCCGAGCTCCATGGTCAAGTAATAACGACTTCTCATCATTAGATTGTTTACATCAATTCTAATAACTATTTAATCCTTAAACTCGTTATTAGAATTGATATGATTAGCCTAATAACGAGTTTCCGGCACTAAAGATATGGAGGGCGCGATGCAAATCGAGGAGAACGGCCAGGGAACGCTCCGCAATAATCTATCGGGGAAATTGGCTTACTATTCGTTTTTTCCAACGCCCTTGCAATCATTGAGGCAGCTAAACCTCACCGAGGAAACCTATCGCACGCTTTCCGCATGCTCACGAAAGCTTGGAGAGCTTGAAGGCATGCTCTACTTTGTTCCCAACGCCGACATGTATCTGACAATGTACGTGCGCAAAGAAGCACTCCTTTCTTCGCAAATTGAGGGAACCCAGTGCACGTTTGACGACCTACTTAGTCCATCGCAAACACAACTCCATCATAAAGATGTCGCAGACGTCGTGAATTACGTCCGTGCTGTCGACCGCGGCGTAGAACTGCTCAAAAAGATGCCCTTGTGCACGAGACTTCTTAGGCAAGTTCATGCGGTCCTGCTGGACGGAGTGCGCGGAACGGAGAAGAATCCAGGCGAGCTGCGCTCCTCACAAAACTGGATTGGCCCCTCAGGCTGCACCATTGCAACCGCATCGTTTGTCCCTCCAAACATTGAAGATTTGAGTAACACGCTCCAGGACCTCGAACGCTTTATCAATGAGCCTCAAGTCGAAATGGATCCGATTGTGCGGGCGGCGCTCGTCCATTACCAATTTGAAACTGCCCATCCATTCCTAGACGGAAACGGTCGCCTGGGCAGGCTTCTCATTACACTTATGCTCATCAATGATGGCGTTCTTCATTCTTGCTTGTTCTATCCATCGTTCCAGTTCAAGAAAAATCGAAGCGAGTACTACCGGCAACTCACATCCGTAAGGGAGAGAGGCACTTACGAGGAATGGATAGAGTTTTTCTGCAACAGTCTTCTCGAGAGTGCGGAGGACTCGGTAGGGTCTTTAAAAAACCTTGTTGACCTCCATAACCGTTCCACAGCAACCATTACCGAAAATCTCGGAAGGACTGCTGCAAACGGGCAAAGGCTGTTGGGCATTCTTGAAGAGCACCCCATCGTCGACACCGCATTCATCGCTGCCCAACTCGATATCGGCAGGAGTACCGCGAGCTCGCTCGTCAAATCATTTGAAGAATTGGGTATCCTCCGTCCGCTCGACGAGTCAAGACAGAGATACCGGCAGTACGGGTATGAAGAGTATCTTTCGATTCTCAGGGAAGACGCCGAGCCGATTAGATAGGCATCGCAACCCAGGCAAATTAAAGCGAGCGTGGATAATCTCCCACTTTGAGCCTGCACACAGGCCAAAACGGGAGATTATCCACGCTCATTCCTGAGTAGTCATTTATGAACGTCCCCAATGACTACCAATGACTACCACGGCAACGCCGATGTTTTGGCAACGCCAGCGAGCGGGTCGCATTTGTGACAAGGTGACGTGAAACGAAAGGGCGCTGACCTTCTGGTCGCGCCCTTGAAGTTGAACGTCAGATTGTCCAAATGCGGCCCGCACAGCGTCGACCGGTCCGCCGTTCGGCAGAACGGCGGAACCTACTTGACTCCGTACTGCTCGTAGTAGGCGTCGATGGCGGTCTTGAGCTCGTCGTCGATGACGACCTTGCCGTCGATCTCGTGGTTGTAGAGGGTCTCGACGACCTCGGCCATAGAAACGATGCTCGCGACGGGGAAACCGTACTTTGCCTCGATCTCCTTCTGCGCGGTGGTCACGCCACCCTTGCCGACCTCCATGCGGTTGAGGGACACGATCAGGCCCTTAATCTCGACATCGGCAGCAGCCTTAACCTTGGGATAGGTCTCGTCGATGGACTTGCCGCTGGTGGTGACGTCCTCGACCATGACCACACGGTCGCCGTCCTTGGGCTCATAACCCAGCAGGTTGCCCTTGTCGGCGCCGTGGTCCTTGGCCTCCTTGCGGTCGCAGCAGTACTTGACCTCCTTGCCGTACAGCTCGTGGTAGGCAATTGCGGTCACGACGGCCAGCGGAATGCCCTTGTAGGCCGGTCCAAACAGCACATCAAAGTCGTCGCCGAAGTTATCGTGGATGGCTTGGGCGTAATACTCGCCCAGCTTCTTGAGCTGATAGCCCGTCACGTAAGCGCCGGCGTTCATAAAGAACGGGGACTGACGGCCGCTCTTGAGCGTAAAGCTGCCGAACTTAAGAACGTCGGACTCGACCATGAACTTGATGAACTCTTGCTTGTAAGCCTCCATGCGGGCTCCTCTCGTAATCGCGTACGTGCTCTTCAGTTTAGCGCAGGCGAGGCGTCGATGTGGGCGCGCTTTGGGGCCACGGCATTCTGTAAAGGCTTTGTCAGGGGGAATGGTTTTCCGAACAATGGGGTTGACATGTCAAACCCCCTCATCAAGAATACGGGCGGATTAAAAAGGGGTACGAGATACCCAAAGCGCGCTGCGCTCAGCCTTTAGGAGGTGTGCCATGGAAGGCAGTCCTAGTCGAAAAACCTGCATGTCGCCCTCGGCACGCCGCGAGGACTCCGCACACGCATAAACGCCACCGGCAGATCGCCAAAACCACCGCAAAGGCGCGCTGCACCCTTTGTGGGCTCAAGAGCTTGACGTGAGCGACATCTAGGTTTTTGAAGCAAATACGACACGTACGCTAACTCCCCTCAACAAGGAGGACCCTATGCTGATGCTCAAAACCGTCACGGTACTCGAAGCCATCTCCAAGCGCCGCCGCACGACGCGCCCTGCCGCTCATACCGGCCTGTCCAAGAACACCATATTCGCCGCCACCCATAGTGCCGAGGACGCCCTCGTACTGCTTGACGCCACGGCAAACGGCCTCACCGTCGAGCAGGCAACTGAGCGCCTGAACGCCGTCGGCCCCAACACCATCGAGGCAACGACCAAAACGCTCGCCCGCCGCATCGCCGACGCGTTCATCGATCCCTTCGCCGGCATCCTCGCCGCGCTCGCACTGGTCTCGCTCTACATCGACGTGCTCGCCGCACCCGAGCCGCAGCGCGACCCCTCCACGGTCATCGTCATCGGCATCATGCTGCTGGTATCGGGCGGCATGAAGTTTATCCAGGAAGCCCGCAGCGGCAATGCGGCCGAGGCCCTCAAGGACCTGGTCTCCAACACTTGCACCGCCCTGCGCGACGGCGAGCGCATCGAGATCCCCTTCGACGAGCTCGTCCCCGGCGATGTAATCCGCCTCTCTGCCGGCGATATGGTGCCGGCAGATGCCCGCATCATCACCGCGCGCGACCTGTTTGTGATCGAGTCCGCACTCACCGGCGAGAGCGAGGCCGTCGAGAAGACCACCGCCGTCACCGTCGTCGAGGGCGCCGACGGCTCCGCACTGCCACTCTCTGCCTGCAAGAACATCGTTTTTACCGGCACCTCCGTGCAAAACGGCGCCGCCATGGCGCTTGTCGTTGCCACCGGCTCGGACACCTACCTGGGCGGCATCGCCAAGACGCTCAACGGGCGCGGCGAAAAGAGCGCGTTTGACCGCGGCGTCTCGAGCGTCTCCATGTTGCTCGTACGCCTCATGCTCGTTATGGCGCCGGCCGTCTTTGCCATCAACGCCGCCACCAAGGGCAACGTCATCGACGCGCTGCTGTTCGCCACGAGCGTGGCCGTGGGCATCACGCCGCAAATGCTTCCCGTCATCGTGACCACGAGCCTATCGCAGGGCGCCAAGGACCTCGCCCGTCGCCAGGTTATCGTCAAGGAGCTGCCGGCGATTCAAAACCTCGGCGCGATGGACGTCCTGTGCTGCGACAAGACCGGCACCCTCACCGAAGACCGCATCGTGCTCGAGCGCTATCTCAGCACCGACGGCAACGAAGACGCACGCGTGCTGCGCCATGCATTTTTGAATAGCTTCTTCCAAACCGGCCTCAAAAACCTTATCGACCTGGCCGTAATCGACCGTGCCGATGTGACACCCTCGACCGTCGCACCCGATTCCATGCTGGGCCAGAGCCTGCGCGACCGCTACACCAAGGTCGACGAGGTTCCCTTCGATTTCTCGCGCCGTCGCCTGAGCGTAGTTGTCGCCGACGCCCAAGGCAAAACCCAGATGGTTACCAAGGGCGCTGCCGAGGAAATGCTCGAGATCTGCTCCTTTGTCGAGATCGATGGCATCGCTCAGCCGCTCACCGACGAGAAGCTCGCCCAGATTCGCAAGCAGATCGCCGGACTTAACGCCGAGGGCCTACGCGTAATTGCCGTGGCGCAGAAGACCAATCCGCGCTGCGTGGGCGAGTTTGGCATCGCCGACGAGTGCGACATGGTGCTGATGGGCTTTTTGGCCTTCCTCGATCCGCCCAAAGCAAGTGCCGCGGGCGCCGTCGCCACCCTCGAGGCCAAGGGCGTGGCGGTCAAGGTCCTAACCGGCGACAACGACCGCGTCGCCGCCACCGTCTGCGAGCAGATTGGTATCGATGCGAGCAACGTCTTGCTCGGCTCCGAGATCGATGCGCTCGATGACGCCGAACTTGCCGAGCGCGCCGAGAAAACCCACCTCTTCGCCAAGCTCTCGCCGCTGCAGAAGGCGCGCCTGGTACGTGTCATGCGCGAGATGCTCGGCCACACCGTGGGCTTTATGGGCGACGGCATCAACGACGCCGCTGCCATGCGTGCGAGCGATTGCGGCATCTCGGTCGATTCGGCCGTCGATATTGCCAAGGAATCCGCCGATATCATCTTGCTTCAGAAGGACCTGGGCGTGCTCGAGCGCGGCATCATCGAAGGCCGCCGCACTTACGGCAACCTGCTCAAGTACCTCAAGACCACGGTGAGCTCCAACTTCGGCAATGTGCTGTCCGTGACCGTCGCGAGCCTGTTCTTGCCGTTTTTGCCCATGAGCGCCCTGCAGCTGGTACTGCTGTCGCTGGTCTACGAGATCGTGTGCATCGCACTGCCGTGGGACACCGTCGATGACGCCTGGACTGCCCGCCCGCGTGCCTGGGACGCCGCGTCCATCAAGGGCTTTATGCTCGAGCTGGGCCCCGTAAGCTCGCTGTTTGACATCGTGACCTTCGCCGCGCTCTTCTTTGTCGTGTGCCCCGCCGCCGTGGACGCAAGCTGGTCCGAGCTTGCCGCCGCGGGCGACGTCGCGGGTATGGCGACCTTTGCTGCGCTCTTCCAGAGCGGCTGGTTTGTCGAGTCCATGTGGTCGCAGACACTCGTGGTCCACATGTTGCGCTCCCCGCATCTGCCGAGCCCGCGCGACCACGCCGCGCCCGCATTGTGCGTTCTTACCGTGCTGGGCCTGGCGCTCGTCACCTGGCTGCCGGCAAGCCCCATCGCCGATGTGCTCGGCCTCATGCCGCTGCCCACGAGCTTTTTTGGGCTGCTCATTGGCATCGTTACCGCCTATATCGCGCTCACCCAGCTGGCAAAGTGCCGCTACATTGCCCGCCACGGCGAGCTGCTGTAGCAAG
>CAJKGV010000123.1:0-5614 GCA_905199455.1 Collinsella aerofaciens
GGCGGCCCGCGCTGCATGAGCATGCCCTTCTGGCGCGAGGACCTCTAAGGTTTTCAAAGATCCGTACGGGTCTTAATACAAACATCTAGCTGCCATTAGATGTCTCCAAATGGGGCGGTGCGGGTTTTCGCACCGCCCCAATCTTGTATGAGGAACGTCAACACGATTGGATGACTGCTTTTGTAAGGAGCCTGGCCATGGACATCAAGACAATTGGCGTTGAGGAATGGCTCAACGTTTGGGAGAAGAGCGCCACGTGGGACATTGCCCAGTCGACGATCTCATCGCTGACCATGGGCGAGCTTCGCGCGCTTGACGAGCAGGACGGCGCTACGTTCTACGAGCGCCTGGATCGCGAGAAGATGAACTACGGCTGGATCGAGGGTTCGCCGGAGTTTAAGGCCGAGGTCGCCAAGCTGTATCGTCGCGAGGTCAATCCCGATCACATTCTGCAGACCAATGGCTGCACGGGCGCCAACCTCAACGCCATCATGGCCGTTGTCGAGCCCGGCGATCATGTGGTTGCCGAGTGGCCTACCTACGCGCCGCTCTACGAGATTCCGCGCACGCTGGGCGCCGAGGTCGAGTATTGGGAGCTTCGCGAGGAACTCGGCTGGAAACCCGATATCGAACAGCTCAAGCGCCTCGTTCGCCCCAACACCAAGCTCATCTGCATCAATAACGCATCGAACCCCATCGGTACGGTGCTTGATGCCGATACGCTCGGTCAGATTGCCGAGATCGCCCGCTTGGTGGGCGCCTACGTGCTGTGCGACGAGGTGTATCTGCCGCTCGAGAACACTGAGTCCTTTATGTCGATGGCCGACGTGTACGAGAGGGCCATTGTCACCAACTCGGTGTCCAAGACCTATTCGGCGCCTGCAGCCCGCGTGGGCTGGGTCGTTGCGGACGAAGAGGTGTCCAACCGCATCCGCACCTACCGCGACTACACCATGATCTGCGGTGGCGTGTTTAACGATGCTTTGGCGACCTACGTGCTCGAGCACAAAGACAAGATTCTCGAGCGCAACCGCAAGATCGTGTTTGGTAACCGCGATATCGCACAGGCTTGGATCGATACGCAGCATCGTGTTTCCTGGACGGCCCCGCAGGGCGTGTCCACCTCGTTTATCCAGCTGGATATTCCCAAGGATGACGAGGAGTTCTGCAAGCGCCTGCTGGCCGATAGGGGAGTGCTGTTGGTCCCCGGTAGCCGTTTTGAGCTTCCCAGCGGAGCGCGCCTGGGCTACTGCGCGAGCGAAGATGTTCTTCGCGAGGGCCTGAGGCTTCTGGGCGAGGCGCTGGCCGAGTTCGATCGCTAGGATTCCGATGGTCTTCGGGGGCCTTATCCAAATTAGCCGAAGATAATCGAAAACGGACCCGTTTCCCTAGGGGAAGCGGGTCCGTTTTTCTATACCGAGAAGTCAAGTTGTTACAAATGGGGCCGTAAAGCGAGGCGGTATCCGCTGGGCCTTATACTGAGTTTCCGGTGAACGGTATCAAGCGTCTGGTAAACGGTAATTTATTTATCAGAAATGAATAGGACAAACTTTTTTCTGAATAAAAATGAAAATGGTTGAGACGCGGTGTGAACCGCTAATTCTATTCATAGCTTTATTGGAAATATGCAATTTGAGGATGGTTTAACAAAGTTTAGTTCCATTTGATTTTAGGATTAAAACGCGTTTAAGCACGTAAATACGCTTTATTAAGATGAAGTGTGCCATGCGTGAAGTATATGTGTATGCCGTTCACCCCCTATAAAAAACCGTTCGGGGGCAAGGTGGAAGTATGAGCTGATTTTGGATATAAATATGTCGTCAGCAATAACGCCTCACACGGAGGGGCGCTAACGAATCGGCCCTGACAAGGGCCCGAAAGAAAGGTAGGAGGCCATGACGAAAGGTCTGCACGTGCCTTCCGAGATCGGCAAGCTCAGGAAGGTCTGCCTGCACCGTCCCGGCGACGAGCTCCTCAACCTGCCGCCCGACGAGCTCGAGCGACTCCTGTTCGACGACGTCCCGTTCCTGGAGGTCGCGCAGCAGGAGCACGACACCTTCGCCCAGATCCTGAGGGACCAGGGCGTGGAGGTCCTCTATCTCGAGAACCTCGTCGCCGAGGTGTTCGACCAGGTCCCCGGCGCCCGCGCCGAGTTCACCGACCAGTACATCGCCGAGGCCGGCATCCGCGGCCAGCACATGCCGCAGATCGTCCGCGAGAAGCTGGACTCCATCGAGGACAACCTCGAGTTCGTCAAGAAGACCATGGCCGGCATGACCAAGTCCGAGATCGACATGCCCCTCACGGCGTCCACGACCCTCGACTCCCTGGTCAACTCCGAGTCCGAGTCCGACCTGATCATCGACCCGATGCCCAACCTCTACTTCACCCGCGACCCGTTCGCGGTCATCGGCGAGGGCGTCAACCTCAACCGCATGTACTCGGTCACCCGCAACCGCGAGACCCTGTACGGCAAGTACATCTTCAAGTACCACCCCGACTACAAGGACGTCTCGCTGTACTTCCGCCGCGACTGCCAGTTCCACACCGAGGGCGGCGACGTGCTGAACATCAACGAGAAGACCCTCGCCGTCGGCATCTCCCAGCGCACCCAGGCCGCCGCGATCGACGTCATGGCCCAGAACATCTTCTGGAACTCCGACTCCAAGGTCGAGCGCATCCTGGCCTTCGACATCCCGGTCTCGCGCGCCTTCATGCACCTCGACACGGTCTTCACCCAGATCGACGTCGATAAGTTCACGATCCACCCCGCCATCATGGGCACCCTGCGCGTCTACGAGCTGACCGCCGGCAAGAACCCGGGCGACGTGAACATCCGCCTGATCGAGGACACCCTCGAGCACGTCCTGGAGGACGCCACCGGCGTCGACCAGGTCAAGCTGATCCCCTGCGGCGGCGGCGACCCGATCGCGGCCTCCCGCGAGCAGTGGAACGACGGCTCCAACACCCTGTGCGTCGAGCCCGGCAAGATCTGCGTCTACGCCCGCAACACCGTCACCAACGACGTGCTGTACAAGGAGGGCCTGGACCTTCTCGTCGTGCCCTCCGCCGAGCTCTCCCGCGGCCGCGGCGGCCCGCGCTGCATGAGCATGCCCTTCTGGCGCGAGGACCTCTAAGGTTTTCCGTTTCCGGTGCGGTCCCCCTACAACCGCACCGGCTTCGCCCGTTAAACGGGCACCACTAATACTTACGTAATTCATTTCTTCGAAAGGAATCAAACCATGGGTGTTAACCTTTCCGGCCGTAGCTTCCTCAAGCTTCTCGACCTCACCACCGAGGAGATCGAGTACCTGCTCAAGCTCTCCAAGAACTTCAAGGATATGAAGCGCGCTGGCGTTCCGCACCGCTATCTCGAGGGCAAGAACATCGTTCTGCTCTTCCAGAAGACCTCTACTCGTACCCGCTGCGCCTTCGAGGTCGGCGGCATGGATCTGGGCATGGGCGTCACCTACCTCGATCCGGGTTCGTCGCAGATGGGCAAGAAGGAGTCCATCGAGGACACCGCTCGCGTTCTCGGCCGCATGTATGACGGCATCGAGTTCCGTGGCTTTGCCCAGGATGACGTCGAGGAGCTCGCTGCTAAGTCCGGCGTGCCCGTCTGGAACGGCCTGACCACCGAGTGGCACCCCACCCAGATGCTCGCCGATATCCTGACCGTCCAGGAGAACTTCAACTACGACATCAAGGGCAAGACCCTCGTCTTCATGGGCGACTGCAAGAACAACGTCGCTCGCTCCCTCATGGTTGTCTGCTCCAAGCTCGGCATGAACTTCGTGGCCTGCGGCCCCGAGGAGTGCATGCCCGCTGACGACGTCATCGAGGCCTGCAAGCCCATCGCCGAGGCTAACGGCTGCACCATCAAGCTGACCACCGACGTCAAGGACGGCGTCACCGGTGCCGACGTTATCTACACCGACGTGTGGGTCTCCATGGGCGAGCCCGACGAGGTCTGGGCCGAGCGCATCGCTCAGCTCACCCCGTATCGTGTCACCTCCGAGGTCATGGCTATGGCCAACCCGGGTGCCATCTTCCTGCACTGCCTGCCCAGCTTCCACGACACCAACACCACCATTGGCGCCGAGAAGTGCGAGCAGTTCGGCATCACCGAGCAGGAGGTCACCGACGAGGTCTTCGAGAGCCCCGCTTCCAAGGTCTTCGACGAGGCCGAGAACCGCATGCACACCATCAAGGCTGTCATGTACGCCACGCTCAAGTAAGAGCATCTAGCATCTCGCTCGGGGTGTATTGCTGCACACCCCGAGCGGTTTTATCTGGTAATAATCTCGCATCAAGCGGCAGGCACGGCACGGAAGAGCCGCTTCTGGCGAGATCAGTAAATGATTTATGAAGGGGGGATGAGAACTATGACTGAGACCGCTAAGAAAAAGCGCGGTATGCCTTCATCGTTCACCATTCTTCTTGCTCTGCTGGCAATTGTCGCAGTGATTACCGTTATCGTCTCCGGCACGTCCGGCGGCGCGGTTACTGCCGCCCGTCTGAGCGATTTCTGCACCGCCCCGATTAAGGGCTTCGCTGACGCTCTGCCCGTCTGCCTCTTCGTTATGATCCTGGGCGGCTTCCTCGGTATGATGACCGAGACCGGCGCCCTGGACAACGGCATCGCCGTTCTGGTGCAGAAGCTTAAGGGCAACGAGATTATGCTCATTCCCGTGCTGATGCTCATCTTCTCCCTCGGTGGTACCACCTATGGTATGTGCGAGGAGACCGTTCCCTTCTACGCCCTGCTCGCCGCTACCATGATGGCCGCTGGCTTCGACCCCATGGTCGGTGCCGCTACCGTCCTGCTCGGCGCTGGCTGCGGCTGCCTGGGCTCCACGGTTAACCCGTTCGCCGTCGGCGCTGCCGTCGACGCTCTGACCGGCGTTGGCATTGAGGTCAACCAGTCCATCATCATCGGCCTCGGTGCCGTCCTGTGGATTGTCACTACCGCTATGTCCATCTTCTTCGTGATGAGCTACGCCAAGAAGGTCAAGGCTGACAAGGGTTCCACCATCCTGTCGATGCAGGAGCTCAAGGACGCCGAAGAGGCTCACGGCAAGGCTGCTTCCGAGGTCCACAAGGAGGTCAAGCTCACCGGTCGTCAGAAGGGTGTTCTGATTGCCTTCGCCTTCACCTTCGTCGTCATGATCGTCGGCTTCATTCCGCTGGCCGACCTCAACGAGGGCGTCGCTAACTTCTTCGACGCTGGCGCTGTCTACGACGCCGACGGTAACGCCGTCGTCCAGGGCTGGTCTGCCTTGATCACCGGCCTGCCCATTGGCCAGTGGTACTTCGACGAGGCTTCCACCTGGTTCTTCCTCATGGCCGTCCTGATCGGTATCATCGGTGGCCTGTCCGAGAAGCAGATCGTTAACACCTTTATCACCGGCGCTGCCGACATGATGTCCGTTGTTCTCGTCATCGCCCTCGCCCGTGGTATCTCCGTCCTCATGGCTAACACCGGCCTCGATGTCTTCGTCCTCGACGCTGCCGCCAATGCTCTGGCTGGCCTGTCCGGCGTGATCTTCGCTCCCATGAGCTTCCTGGTCTACTTCGGCCTGTCCTTCCTGATCCCCTCGACCTCCGGTATGGC
>CAJKGV010000124.1:0-5535 GCA_905199455.1 Collinsella aerofaciens
TCCCCTACCGTCCGCGCAGGGCCTTGAGCTTGGCCAGGGCATCGGGGCTCAGGCGACTGCCCAGAGTCATCTTGATCTGCGGAGCTTCCTCTGCCTCGTGAACGTCGTTATCGATCTGCTTGATCTCGTCCACCAGCATGCGGCTCGAGATGCGCGTAACGCCCTTGCCCATGACGACGGCCTGGATTGTGCCGTCGCTCGATACCACGGAGCACGCGCGGCCCTCCTCACGCGCCTCGATGCAGAGCTTCTGTACCACGGTATCGGCAGAGACGCCCGTCGGCGAAAACTCGATGCGCACGCCGCGAGCCGGCAGGTTGGGGCGCTCGCTGGAGATATTGCCCGCGCCGTCGAACACGATCACGGCCTCGTAGCGGCCCTGGGCAAAGGCGGCGACGTCGTTGATGAGGGCGGTGCGCGCCATATCGTGAACGTCGCCGGAATACGGATCGTCGGAATGGTCGTATACGAGCTTTTCGTAACGTGGCGTGCAGTGGATCACGTTGTAGCCGTCGACCACCAACAGCTCGGGCTTGTTGGAGTGCACCGTCGAGACTGGGTCGGCGATAGCCTGTGCAAACGCATTGCCGCCCACGCCGTAGGTCGCAGCCGAAACAATCGGCTTGGCCGAGCCTTCGCCAAAGCGCTTGGCCTTAGACTTGGCGCGGTTCTTCTTGGACATGCGCTACTCCTCTCCCATGAGCTCGCCGGCGTTGCGACGTAGCCACTCAAAGCATAGCGCCGTGGTCGCCTGGGCAACGTTGAGGCTCTCGGTCATGCCGCGCTGGGGAAGCTTGGTCAAAAAGTCGCATTTCTCGAGCACCAGGCGCGAGATGCCGTCGCCCTCGGAGCCCATGACGAGCGCCACGCGGCCCTCGAAGGGAGCATCCCAGCAACTGCCCTCGGCGTGCTCGGAGGCACCGCCCACCCAAAAGCCAGCGGCCTTAAGATCGTCGAGCGCACGGGCAATGTTGGGCACCTGCGCGATGGGCAGGTGCATGACGGCGCCGGCTGAGGTCTTGTAGCTGCCCACGGTCACGCCAGCGGCACGCTTGTTGGCGATGATGACACCGGCCGCGCCCACAACCTCGGCGGAGCGCACGATGGCGCCAAAGTTACCGTCGTCGGTCACGTGATCGAGCACCACGACAAGTGCCGGGCCGTCACCCGCGCGGTCGAGGATATCGGCGACATCGGCATAGGGGAAGTTGCCAACCTCGAGCGCGATGCCCTGGTGAGCGCCATGGCTCGACAGTGCGTCGAGTTGCGCGCGCGGCACATACTTAATGCGGACACCCGCGGCGTTGAGGTCGTCGACCAGGCGCGACAAGGCGGCATCGCGCTCCCCGCCCTCGGCAATGAGTGCGCACTTGATGGGAAAACCAGTGCGTAGTGCCTCGGCGGCAGCGCGACGACCTTCGATAAACTCGCCCTTGGGAGCCTGGACAGCGTCGCGGTTGCGATTGCGCTGCGGACGCGCAGCTTGGGTGCGATCGCGCTGGCCCTTGGAAGCGGCAGCGCGGTCATTTCGGCGAATCGGACGCGAGCCAGAGGCGGCCTGCTTGCCGCCACGAGGCGCACGCTTGCGATTGTCGGCCATAAGACGGCCTCCTTAAATAGATAACGAACAAGAATCGACCGTCCGAGCCACGGCACCTTGCCTTTCAATCGTCGGGCATGACCACCAGGTCTATGCCCTCCTCTTTCAAGGCAATCTGCCGCACCTCGAACGGTCGACAAATACTAGAGAGTCTTAATACGGGTGCCGGCGGCAGTATCTTCAATCGTCAGGCCCAGGTCCTTGAGCTGATCGCGGATGGCGTCTGCCAGATCCCAGTTCTTGGCGGCACGGGCCTCGGCGCGAGCCTCGAGAATCTTGGCAGCGGCCTCGTCCACGTCGTCGCCCGTGTAGGCAACCAAACCGGCGGCAACGCCCAGCAGGCCCAGCGGCAACTCGACCTTGGGCTCGGGAAGCTCGACGCCAAACGTATCGAGCAGCTCGGTCAGCGTATCGGCGGCAGCCAGGACTGCGGCCTTGTCGGCGGCATCGCCCGCCTGCTCCAGATACTGATTGCACTCGGTGACAAAGCCAAAGACGGCACCCATGGCACCGGCGGTATTAAAGTCGTCGTCCATGCACTCCTTAAAGCCGGCGCGGGTCTCGGCGGCCTTGGCGGCAAACGCCTCGGATGCTGCCTCATCGGCGTCGGCCGTCGCGTGGTTCGCAGCCCAACGCAAGTTTTCGACCGTACCGGCAATGCGTGTGAGCGAGTTCTCGGCACCATCCAGGCGCTCCCAGGAGAAGTCGAGCGGCGAGCGATAGCTCGTCTGCAGCATCAGCAGGCGCAGGGCCGCGGCAGAGTGCTGCTCGAGCACCTCGGCCAGCGTAAAGAAGTTTCCGAGCGACTTGGACATCTTCTCGCCGTCGACCAGCAGCATGCCCGTGTGCATCCAGGTGTTGGAGAAACCCTGGTGCCAGGCGCAGGTGGCCTGGGCGCACTCGTTCTCATGATGCGGGAAGGCAAGGTCGGAGCCGCCGCCGTGGATGTCAATCGGAGTGCCCAGGTAGCGGTGGACCATGGCGGCGCACTCGGTGTGCCAACCGGGACGGCCCTCGCCCCAGGGGCTCGGCCAGCTGGGCTCGCCGGGCTTTGCGGCCTTCCACAGGGCAAAGTCGAGCGGGTCGTTCTTGTCCTCGTTCTCCTCGATACGCGCACCAACCATGAGGTCATCGATGTTGCGGCCCGAGACCTGGCCATAGTTGGGATCGCTGCGCACGGCAAAGTACACATCGCCGTTATCAGCGGCGTAAGCGTGGCCCTGCTCGATGAGCGTCTTGATCATGGCGATCATGGGGCCGATCTCCTTGGTGGCGCGGGGGCGCACATCGGGATCGAGCACGTTGGCAGCGCGCATGACGCCAATGAACTTATCCGAGAACTCCGTCGCGACCTCGGCGGCCGTACGGCCCTGCTCGTTGGCGCGCTTGATGATCTTGTCGTCGACATCGGTAAGGTTCTGGGCGAACGTGACCTCGTAGCCGCTCGCGATGAGCCAGCGGCGAATCACATCGAAGCTGATGAACGTGCGGGCATTGCCGATGTGAATGTTGTCGTAGACCGTGGGGCCGCACACGTACATGCGGACCTTGCCGGACTCGATGGGCTGGAACTCTTCCTTTTTATGGGTAGCGCTGTTGTAGATACGCATTCGTTACTCCTTAACGGTTTTCTGTAGCAGGCAGACGGCCCAGGCGCCAATTCCCTCGCCTTGACCTTCCCAACCGAGCTTTTCGGTCGTGGTGGCGGCGACGCCCACGTTTTCGACGTCAACGCCCAGAGCATGGGCGAGGTTGGCGCGCATGGCATCGCGGTGCGGGGTGATCTTAGGTTGCTGGCAGGCAATGGTGCAGTCGGCATCGACAAACTCAAAGCCCAGCTCACGCGCATAGTCCATTACGCGGGCAAGCAGCACCATCGAATCGGCGCCCTCATAGGCAGGGTCGGTATCGGGGAACAGTTTGCCAATGTCTCCCCCGCGGCAGGCGCCCAAAATAGCGTCGGCCAAGGCGTGCGCGAGCACATCGGCATCCGAGTGGCCCAGCAGGCCGCGCTCGTAGGGAATGTCGACCCCGCCGATGATACATCGACGCCCCTCCACCAGACGGTGAACGTCGTAGCCATGGCCAATGCGCAGGTTACTGAACATGGGGAAGGTCCTCTCCCTCGGCCATGCGACCGAGCAGAATCGCGGTTACGGGACGCAGGTCCTCGGGCACCGTCACCTTAAGGTTATCGCGCGGGCTCTGGACGCAGCGAACGCGCCCGCCCATGCGCTCGACCAGCGAAGAATCGTCGGTCCCGATAAAGCCCTCGGCGATAGCTGCGGTGTGGGCGCGCTTCATGGCGTCGACGCTAAAGATCTGCGGTGTCTGCGCGGCCCAGTAGAGCTCACGCGGCGGCGTCTCGACGATATTGTCGCCGTCGACGATCTTGAGCGTGTCGATCGCGGGCTGACCGCATACGACACCGTCGAGCGAGCGGTCGCCCACAAGCACGTCGATCGCATGATCGATGGCCTCGGTCGTGATGAGCGGACGGGCGCCGTCGTGGATGGCGACATATTCGAAACCCGCCGGAACCGCATGCACACCGGCACGGGTGGAATCCTGACGGGTATCGCCGGCATCGGCGAAGCTGATGGGCGTGTCATAGTCAAACGGATCGATGGCCAGGCGGCGCATCTCGGCACGGCGCTCGGCAGGACACACCACCACGATGTGGCCGACCTTGTCGCTACGATCGAACGCACGGATGGACCAGCTCATGAGCGGACGGCCCGCCACGTTAACGAGCTGCTTACCGCCGGGATTTCCAAAGCGCTGGCCGCTGCCGCCGGCAACGACCACGGCGCATACGGGCGCCATTATGCGTTCCCCTGTTTGGTGCCCTTCATGCGGTACAGCGAGTCCGCAAGAATGGCAGGGTTGTTGACGCCAAAGTCGCCCAGGCGCTCCGGATCCTCGCTGATGTCGTCCATGAGCTCCTGCAACGAGCCGTACTCGTCGACGATCTTCTCGGCCACGCCGTCGCGCACGACGGACACGCGCGAAAGCGTGCGCAGGCCCAGTGGCGTCATGACGGAGTCCTCGTCCAGGTCGTCGTAACCCAGAACCGCCGCCACATGCTGTGGGTCGGACAGGTCCTTAGGTGTCATACGGCTTAGGTTGGCGCGAATCTTCTCGGCATTAGCCTCGGAAGAATCACTTGCGTAGTCGCGGATCATCAGGTCATACTCGGTATCCATGCTGGAGCCCGCGAGCTGCTCGAGCTGCATCTGCACGAGCTTGCCCTGGTTGCCCAACTTGACGATGCAATCCTTAAGCTCGGTCTTTGCCTGCTGCATGATCTCGAAGCTCGAGAAAATACCGGTAATGTCGGCGAGCGTAACGTAGTCGTCGAGCTCGAGGGCCGTCAGGCGCAGCAAGGAGCGGTCGAGCGACTGACGGGTAGTCTGGAGCGTGGCGACGAGCTGGTTGACCGAGCTCATGATGGTGGTGACGGGCTGGATCTCGTAGCTCTTGCCGTGAACGTACACGTTGACGACGGCACGACGGGCCGAGACCGAGATCACAATGGCATCGGTGAGCACCGACATGCGAGCGGCGGTGCGATGACGCATGCCCGTCTCGCTCGTGGCAAGCGAGGGATCGGGATTGAGATGGAAGTTGGCGCGCAGGATCTGGGTGAGGTCGCCGTCGATGACGATGGCGCCGTCCATCTTGGAGAGCTCGAACAGACGGTTCGAGGTGAACGAAATGTTGAGCGGGAAGCCGTCGTTACCGGCAGCGAGCACGTTTTCGGTGTCGCCAACGCAGATAAGGGCGCCCAGGTGACCGGCGATGATCATGTCGAGGGCAGTGCGGATCGGCTGACCAGGTGCCGTCAGACGGATGGCCTGTTCCATACGCTTTTGCAGCTCGTTCTTATCCAAGGCATCGCTCCCATCGTATACGCTCCATAAACGCTAAATAGT
>CAJKGV010000125.1:0-5517 GCA_905199455.1 Collinsella aerofaciens
GCTTCCGAGTTCGAAATCCTCGCTCCCGTTTCCGGCGAGCTTGTTCATCTAGAAAATACCAATGACCCCGCTTTTAGCAGCCGTGCAGTGGGCGATGGCGTTGCCGTGGTTCCCCAAGAGGGAACGGTGTGCGCTCCTGTTTCCGGCACCGTCGCGGCGCTGTTTCCGACTGAGCACGCGCTGGGCATCATGTCCGACGACAGCTCTGCTCAGGTGATGCTGCATATCGGAATCGACACTGTTAAACTTGAGGGCAAGGGCTTCCATGCGCTTGTTGCCCAGGGTGACCATGTCGACGCGGGCCAGCCCCTCGTCGAGGTCGATTTCGACGCGGTCCGCGCTGCCGGCTTTGATCCCACGGTCTTCGTTATCGTGTGCGAGCGTTCGGAGAACTCGACTCTTCGTGAGCATGCTTCCGGCCCTGTTGCTGTTAAAGAGCCTGTCGTCTGGCTTTCCGAGTAAATTCTTGTGGTGGGTACCGTGGTTATCAAGCGAGTTTTTAACAACAACGTCGCAATGGTCACTTCGGACGATGGCTCCGAGCTCATCGTCATCGGTCGAGGCCTCTGCTTTGGTCGCCATGCCGGCGATGCCATCGATGAGACGTCGGTCGAAAAGACCTACGCGTTGCAGGAGGGAACTTCTCAGGATTCGCGTACGATTGACCGCTTGGCACATCTTTTGGAGTCCATCCCCACCGTCAACCTCGTGATTTCCGAGGACATCGTTCAGATGCTTCGTCGAGAGCTCAATGTCGATATCAACGACAAGATTCTCATTGCTCTCGCAGACCATATCAGCCTTGCTTTGGAGCGCGAGCGCAAGGGCGTCCCCTGTGAGAATCCGTTGCTGCTCGAGATCCAGCAGTTCTATCGCAAGGAGTACGCGCTTGCGGGCCGTGCCCTTCAGATCATCAAGGACTATCTGGGCATTGAGATGAGCGAGGAAGAGCAGGGTTTCATTACCTTGCATATCGTCAACGCCACCATGCCGCAACGCTCCGATCGTCTGATCGTTTCGGTCCAGCTTGTTCGCGACGTGCTCGCGATTGTTTCCGAGCGCTATGCTACGACCCTCGATGACACCTCGCTGCCTTACGAACGTTTCGTTCGTCACCTGCAGTTTTTCGCACAGCGAGCGCTCGACCCCGCGGCCGGGCAGATCAATGACGATGCGCTGTTCCGAATCGATGAAACGGCGTATCCGTGTGCGTTCTCGTGCGCGGACGCCATAGCCGCCCACTTGTCGTCTACCTATAACGTTGTCGTTACCGATGCCGAGAAGAGTTATCTCGCGTATCACATTGTTAACCTGCTTGGAGAACCTGGTCTCTAGGCATAACGTGCCCACACATCGATTGATATAAGGCAGGGCTTACGGTCTTGTCCAGGGCACATCTGTCTCAATTTGCGGAAAAGGAAGGGGAGTACCGCTATGACCGCAAAAAAGAAGTTCAATTTCAAAGCGCCGTTGGAGGTGTTCGCGAAGTCGATCGTTCAGCCGATGATGTATCTCTCGGTTGCCGGCATCCTGCTCATCGTGGGCATCATTCTGACCAACAAGACCATTTGCGCCTTGATCCCCGTACTGGGCTCCGGTCCGTTCCAGCTTGTGGGCGCCGTTGTCTATCAGTCGCTGATGTTTATCATCAACAACCTCTCGATTCTGTTCTGCGTGGGCATCGCCGGCGCCATGGCAAAGAAGAACAAGGGCCATGCTTCGCTGATCGCCCTGATGTCGTTCTTCCTGTTCCTGCAGGCTAACAACATCGTGCTCAACGCCACCGGCTCTCTTGCCGATGCGAGCGGCATGCTTGGCCTTACCGGAACCGGCCAGGCCACCGTTATGGGCATTCAGGTGCTCGATACCGGCGTGTTCGGCGGCATCATTCTTGGTTGCATCACCGGTGCCGTGTTCAACAAGTACTCGAACAAGCAGTTCCCCATTGCCCTTTCGATGTTCTCGGGCGTTCGCTTCCCGTTCCTGATCATGATCATCATCTCCTGGATCATGGGCGCTGGCTTCTGCATCGTTTGGCCTCCGGTTCAGGGTGCCATCTCCTCCGTTGCCGGCATCATTAAGGAGTCGGGCAACATCGGTCTGTTTATCTACGGCATGCTCAACAAGCTGCTCGTTCCCACCGGTCTGCACCACCTCATCTACACCCCGTTCCAGTTCTCCGATGTGGGTGGCACCCTGACGCTGGGTGATCAGGTTATCGCCGGCGCCTATCCCATCCGTGTTGCCGAGATGGCAATGACGGGCCAGCCCTTCTCCGATAGCACCTACTTCAACAGCTATACCTTCAACAACCTGTGGCCCTACATCGGTATCGGTCTCGCCTTTATCGTCACCGCTTACAAGGGGAACAAGGATAAGACCAAGGCCGTTATCATCCCGCTGATCATCACCGCCGTGCTCTCCTGCGTGACCGAGCCCATGGACTTCCTCTTTGTCTTTGCCGCTCCCGTGCTCTTCGTCGTTCACTCGGTTCTTTCCGGCATCTTCCTGGTTCTGCTCAAGGTCCTCTCCGTGCCCGCTTCGACTGCAGGCGGCATCATCAACATCGTGGTCTCCAACCTGGTTCTTGGTGTCGATAAGACCAACTGGCCGGTTATGCTGGTGCTTGGAGTCGTCAACGCCGCTCTGTACTTCTTCCTCTTTAGCTTCCTCATTAAGAAGCTCAAGCTCCACACGCCTGGTCGCGAGGAGGAGTCCGAGCTCGCCGAGTCCGTTGCCGAGGGCGAGGCCGCCGCGTCTGTCGCGGTGAAGCAGGGCGCTGTTGCCGCGGCTCCCGCAGAGGGCGTCGATGCAGGCATTGCCGACCTGGTCGCAGGTCTTGGCGGCAAGGACAACATCGAGGAGCTCGAGAACTGCTTTACGCGTCTCCGCGTGAACGTTAAGAACCCGGACCTCATTGATGAGAACCTCATCAACCACGTGCCCAACAGCGGCATCAACCGCAACGGTAACAATATCCAGATCATCTTTGGCATGAAGGTCGCCGAGATGCGCGACAAGGTCGAGAACGCAATTGAGAAGGAGCAGTAAACAATGATCATTACTCTGTGTGGTGGCGGATCCACCTTTACCCCCGGCATCGTCAAGTCCATCGCCCTGCGCAAGGACGAGCTCGACGTTGACGAGATTCGTCTGTACGACATCAACGAGGAGCGCCAGCGCAAGATCGGCGTGCTCGTGGACTGGATTTTGCACGAGGACCTCGGCCTGGACATCAAGCTCACGGTGACCACCGACAAAAAGACGGCTTTTACCGACGCCAGCTTCGTGTTTGCCCAGATGCGCGTGGGCGGCTACGCCATGCGCGAGCAGGACGAGAAGATTCCGCTGCGTCACGGCTGCGTGGGTCAGGAGACCTGCGGTTGCGGCGGCCTTGCCTATGGCATGCGCACTATCTTCCCCATGGTCGAGCTGATCGATGACGTTGAGAAGTACGCCAAGAAGGACTACTGGATTCTCAACTACTCCAACCCTGCCGCCATCGTCTCCGAGGGCTGCCGCGTGCTGCGTCCCAACGCTCGCATCATCAACATCTGCGACATGCCGATCGCAATCATCGACGTGGTTTGCGCCGCGCTCGATATCGACAAGAAGGATGTCGAGTACGATTACTTTGGCCTCAACCACTTTGGTTGGTTCACCTCGATCCGCCACAAGGGCGAGGAGGTCCTGCCGCAGCTGCGCGAGTACATCAAGGAGCATGAGATTCTGCTGCCCGATTCTTACCTCAAGGGCATGGGCTCGCTCATGGCAAAGAAGCCCGAGGAGGCTACCGACGAGCACCCTGAGCAGAACCGCCACACCAAGGGCAGCTGGTACTACGTCTGGAAGGGCGAGTACGAGATCATGGAGTGCTTCCCGGAGTACCTGCCCAACACGTATCTGAACTACTACCTGCAGCAGAAGGAGTTCGTCGAGCATTCCAACCCCGAGCGCACCCGTGCTAACGAGGTTGAGGAGACGCGTGAGAAGAACCTCTTTGATGGTATCGATCACTACGAGAAGACGGGCGAGATCGACGAGAGCACGTTCTATGCGGGTAGCCACGGCGACTGGATTGCCGACCTGGCCATCGCTCTGAAGAACGACACCAAGCAGCGTTTCCTGGTCATTTGCGAGAACAAGGGCGCCATCCCCAACATGCCCTACGACGCTATGGTCGAGCTGCCTGCCTACATTGGCAAGAACGGCCCCGAGGTCATCAGTCGCGACAACATTCCGCTGTTCCAGCAGGGCCTCATGATGCAGCAGCTGAACTCCGAGAAGCTCATTGTCGAGGCTACGATCGAGGGCTCGTACGAGAAGGCGCTTAAGGCCTTTACGCTCAACAAGACCGTGCCGTCGATGAAGGTCGCCAAGGAGGTTCTCGACGACATGATCGAGGCCAACAAGGGTTACTGGCCCGAGCTTAAGTAAAAGCAACAGGGTCGCTGACCGCATACCTGGAGCAATGCCCCGTCCACGTGATTGCGTGGGCGGGGCATTGTCATTTGGTGCAAGGAGTGTCCCCGGGTGCCGGCAGAAAAGGAACGTCCCTAAGTGCCGCATTGTGGGTAACGCGTTTTATCAAATATGGCATTTATCTGCGGTAATGTTCTATTTCACCGCTGAGGGTGACATTTTATACCGCCTGCCGAACCGTGTGGAGACCTAACAACTTTTTAGCTCAGTGTTGTGCGTGTAGCAATTTCGCCCGGCCTCGCCTCCGGGCTGCCACATGAGAGGGGATCTTATGGCACGACTGCACGTAATGGAACGCAGCCACGCTCAGGCCGTCATGGACGACCTGCACGATGCGCTCGGACGTCGTCTGGCGGTGAGTTCGCTCGCCCCGTGCCCCGTTGAGTTTACGGCAGCGCTCGTCAATCTGTGCTCCACCCAGAGCTGCGGCAAGTGCACGCCCTGCCGCGTGGGCCTGAGCGCGCTGAGCGACCTGCTCGCCGATGTGCTCGAAGGGCGCGCCGATGAGTCCACGCTCAACCTTATTGAACGCACGGCCCGCACCATCTACCTTTCGAGCGACTGCGCCATCGGCTACGAGGCCGGCGCCATGGCGCTCACGGCCATTCGTGGCTTCCGGGACGACTTCGAGCATCACATCCGCGAGCACTCCTGCGGCTTTGACCGCGAGGCCCGCGTTCCGTGCGTCTCGGGCTGCCCGGCGCACGTCGACATTCCCGGTTACATCTCGCTCGTCGAGGCCGGCCGCTATGCCGATGCCGTCAAAGTCATCCGCAAGAACAACCCGCTGCCGCTCGTTTGCGGCCTGGTGTGCGAGCATCCCTGCGAGATGCACTGCCGCCGCGGCATGGTCGACGACCCCATGAACATCCTCGCCCTCAAGCGTTTTGCCGTTGAGCACAGCGACCTCAACGATTACAAGCCTAGAGTGGCCGACAACACCGGCAAGCGCATCGCCGTGGTTGGCGGCGGCCCGGCCGGCCTTTCCTGCGCCTACTACCTGGCCGTGATGGGCCATAAGGTGACCATCTTTGA
>CAJKGV010000126.1:0-5406 GCA_905199455.1 Collinsella aerofaciens
ATCAGGCAAAACGGCAAAGGGGGCCGGCCTCGCGCTTCGTTGAGGCCGGCCCCCTTTGGGGCGCTATGTGTGTATGGCAGTGCGGGGTTTATTGCGATGCGGCCACCGCGGCGTTTCCGTAGATAAAACCTGCCAAAATAAACCTGTCCCTAAATGGTAGGTTTTAGTGCTTGCCGTTGGCGGAGGCGGAGCCGTTGACGTGATCGCGGGCATAGATCACGCCGTGGACGATGGCCAGACCGGCGGCATCTGCGGCGCGGGCGCAGGTGCCCTGGAAATCCTCGGCCTCGCGGGCGCGCAGCTGCTTAAGCACGTAGTCGGCAACGGCCATCTTGCCGGGAGGGTTGCCGATGCCGGTGCGGATGCGGCTGAAGTCGCGGCTGCCCATCTTGTCGATGATGGAACGCAGGCCGTTGTGACCGGCGTGGCCGCCGCCCACCTTAACACGTACGTCGCCGGCGGGAATGTCGAGTTCATCGTGGATCACGAGCAGCTCCTCGGCCTTGATTTTGTACTCGCGACAGAGCTTGGAGATGGGGCCACCCGAGGTGTTCATGTACGACTGCGGCTTGACCAGTACAATCTGGCGCTTGCCGCCCTCTTCCTCGGGATCGTTGATGTTGATGAGCGCGACCTCGGCGCCGGCCTGGTTTTTCCAGTACGTGACGCCGGCCTGACGGGCCAG
This sequence comes from Collinsella aerofaciens, assembly GCA_905199455.1. GTDB lineage: Bacteria > Actinomycetota > Coriobacteriia > Coriobacteriales > Coriobacteriaceae > Collinsella > Collinsella aerofaciens_AW. The sequence continues at coordinate 686 of CAJKGV010000126.1, forward strand.
CTCGTCGATCGCCTTAAAGCCGGCGTTGTGGCGGGTCTCGGCATATTCCTCGCCCGGGTTGCCAAGCCCGGCGACCATGCGAATCTTAAGCGGCTGTGCAGCTGCCATGTTCATCCTTTCGTTGATTTGTCGCCTGCTATGGTGAGCGACCCTGTTGCCGCTGTCAAATGGAGGGCAATTGAGGTTGTCTGGGGGCGTTTGGGCCGCCGTCAAAATCCGAGGTGGACAGTTAGCTCAGATACGTATAAGTTCTGAGGACTCGAAGTGCTCAATTCGATGCCAATACGTTGTTTTGGAACTTTAGTTAGTCCATATGACGCTGTTTTGAAGTCTACCCTGCCTTCAAATAGAGCGAATGGTATAGAGATAGCTACAAAACAGCCTAATTCAATGTGTCCATTTATACGTATTTGAACTAACTGTCCAGCCCTGTTCGACGGCGCACGGGTGATTCGCCGTTTAGACCGGCGCAAGGCCGATTCCGGCCCGCAGAGCGTTGAGCCAAGCGGCCTGACGCTTGCGATAGCCCTTGATGCGATATCGGAATCGGACTCCTGCGAGTCGATGCATCGTTTGGGCGAAGGCTTCGAGTGCAACAAGGTCTTTCATTTGGTCGCGATTGATAACCAGGACGTGGATGCCCATTGCCTTGAGGCCATTATTTCGATTGCCATCGTGGATGCGAGCGTTTTGAAGCTCATGCCCAATTCCGTTGTATTCGTTGTCGACTCCGGCTGCCGGGCAATACAGGTCGCAGATGGCGTAAGGGATGCCGGAGGACATGTTGACCGCAAGAGTGTCGAAGTCGATTCGATAGTTGAGCAGCAGGCCTCCCATGGGCAGGCTGCAACATCCGAATCCGCCAAAGCGCATGGGCGCTCCGAGAACGGCAAACATTAGGGATTCGGCTGGGGATGCGGATCCAGCTCGGGCGAGTTTGACTGCCGTGCGAAACGAGGCGTATGAGCTACTTTTGGCGAACCGTGCGACCGCCTCGAGCTCTTCGATGGTCGTGGCGGGCTCGCATTTGTAGTGCGCCTGTTCGTAGCGGGTTTCGTTCTGCTGTTCGGCCGCCGACTGGTCGCCCAGGCAATCAAGATCGCCCGTCGCTGCGCAGTCATCGCCCTTGGGCCAGATGGCGTCATAGGCAATGGAGTATGTTGCCCCGGGGGGAAGGGAGTAGGTTCCGAGCAGTTCCATGAGTAGCATCAAGGTTTTGGCGACTGATTCATTCTTGGAACAAAGCATGGCTGTCATGGCAGGAGACGTTGCGTAGATGTCGGCCTCGATGTGCATAATTGCACCTTCAGGAAGCGAAGCGGAGAGAATATGCTGAAGAAGTCGCTTGTCGGGACGTCTGTTGTCTTCGCTTGAAACGAGAAGATCAAGCAGTTCGGAATCATCTTCATTCCAGGCGTCGAGTATCGAAAGTGCGTCAAAGTCTATCGCGTCATTGTTGGGAATGCAGCTAGCCAAGGCATGTGCTTGCTGTTCGCTATCAACGGAGTCCCAGGGTAGGGCAGAGTACGCCCGTCGTGCGCGACGAATTGCGCGGAGGGCGGAGAGATGTGAAATCACGGTCGTCATAGCTATAACGTACTAAGTTGGCGGCAGAATGCGACCGCCATACCGTTCTTTTCGCTCAGCGGGGCGCTGTGCGCCATGAACGGCTGGGTGTTATGAAATCGGTGGAATCGGTTGAGGGGATTGCAGGAAATTGAGCTCTGCCGCGAAGGTTGACGATAGCTACTGGACAGTTAGTTCAGATACGTATAAGGCGACGGGCATTCGAGGCGTTTCTAAGGGCCTTCGAGGGTGATTTGAGGGTAAATATGCGGCGGTTGTACTCGAAAACGATGAGCTTTGGGCGGCATGGCATCCGCCGGGGAGCTCAGAAGGCTCCGAACGGCCCTTTGGGGCTTTAAAAAATACGTATCTGAACTAATTGTCCAGGGAAGGTTGGCGAGGGATAGAAAAAGGGCCGGAAGCGAGCTTCCGACCCTTTAAAAGCATCAAAGATGGTGCGATGCGCGTTGGACTACAGCGCGAAGTCGCCGCCGACGAGCGTGGAGACGGGCTCCTCGTGGTAAACGGCGGAGATGGCCTGAGCGAACTCCTCGGCGACCGAGATGGTCTTGATCTTGCCGCCGACCTCGACGGGAATGGCGTCGGTGACGAGGCACTCGACGATGGGGGCGTCGTTCAGACGCTCGATGGCCGGACCGGAGAAGATGCCGTGGGTGGCGCAGACGTAGATGTCGCCAGCGCCCATAGCCTTGAGCTCCTTGACGTTGGCACACAGGGTGCCAGCGGTGTCGATCATGTCGTCGTTGATGATGCAGGTCTTGCCCTTGATGTCACCGATGATGCCCATGACCTCGGCGGCGTTGTGGCGCGGACGGCCCTTGTGGGCGATGGCCAGGTCGCAGCCGAGCATGTCGGACAGCTTCTTGGCGGCCTTGGCGCGACCCACGTCGGGGGAGACGACAACCAGGTTGTCGGTGTCGAAGTGCATGTCGTTGTAGTACTGGCCAAACAGCGGCAGCGCGGACAGGTGGTTAACCGGGATATCGAAGAAGCCCTGGATCTGGCCCTGGTGCAGGTCGAGGGTGATGATGCGGTTGACGCCGGCGCGCTCGAGCAGGTTGGCGACGAGGCGGGCGGTGATGGGCTCACGCGGGCCGGCCTTGCGGTCCTGGCGGGCATAGCCGTAGTGGGTGATGACGGCGGTGATGGAGCGGGCGGATGCGCGCTTGGCAGCGTCGGTGGCGATGAGCAGCTCCATGAGCATGTCGTTGACGTTGCCGCCGGCCACGGACTGAATCAGGAAGACGTCGGCGCCGCGGACGGTCTCGTCGTAGCGGGCGTAAATCTCACCATTGGCGAACTGCTTTAGCGTAAGGCCCGAAAGCTCGACCCCAAGGTACTCAGCGATCTTCTGAGCGAGGGGACGGTTGGAGGAACCGGAATACACGCGGATGGACTTGCGCATATTCTCCGACTTCTCGGGATCATTAATCGGCATTACCCTTCTCCTTTATATCGAATGCCATATAGATGCCTTGTTGCATTGTAACCGCGCGGCGGGGTTTATCGAGTCTTGATAACGTCTTTACCGTCAACGGACACGAACCGACCACTCATCCGGTTGCGCAGGTCACGATAGAAAAAGGAGCCGCCCCCATGGGAACAGCTCCTTAGATGCTTGGTAAAACGTTATACCTCGTCGTCCTCGTGCAGACGGCGGCGATAATCGGCGGCCCAGCCCTCAATGTTTACCTGACGGGCGCGGCCCAGGCCAAGTGCGTCGGCCGGGACCGGCTCGGTGATGACGGAGCCGGCGGCCACGAGCGCGCCGTCGCCGATCTGGGCGGGCGCGACCATCATGGTGTCGGAACCGATGAAGGCGTCCTTGCCGATGACGGTCTTGTGCTTGTGCACGCCATCGTAGTTGCAGGTGATGGAGCCCGCGCCCACGTTGACACCGGAGCCCATGGTGGTGTCGCCGATGTAGGACAGGTGCGGCACCTTAGAGCCCTCGCCGATCGTGGACTTCTTGATCTCCACGTGCGTGCCGGCCTTGGAGCCGTCGAGCATGTGGGTGCCCGGGCGCAGGTAGGCGCGCGGACCGCAGTCGACGCCGTTCTCGATGACTGCCTCGATGGCGATGGTCTCATCGATGGTGCAGCCGCTGCCGACGGTGGTGTCGGTGAGGCGGCTGTTGGGGCCGAGCTGGCACTCCTCGCCCACGGTGACGTGGCCGATCAGGTGCGTCTGCGGCCACACGACGGTGTCGCGGCCGATAACGGCGTCGGGGCCGATCCAGGCCTGCGTGGGGTCGATGAACGTGACGCCCTCGGCCATCCAGTGCTCGTTGATGCGGTCGCGCGCGATAGCGGTGAGCTGCGCGAGCTGGATGCGGCTGTTGACGCCCAGGCCGTCGCGGTAGTCGTCGCAGTGGAAGATGGAGACTGCCTGACCATGGCCTTTGAGGATCTCGAGCATGTCGGGCAGGTAGTACTCGGATTGCGCGTTGTCGTTGCCGATCTCGTTAATGTGGGCGGCGAGCTGCGCGCCGTCAAAGGCGTAGCAGCCGGCGTTGCACTCCAGCAGCGTGGCGGCCTGCTCGGGCGTGCAGTCCTTCTGCTCGATGATGCGCTCGATCTGGCCGTCGGCGCCCAGCTTGATGCGGCCGTAGCCGAAGGGGTCGGGCGGGGTCATGGTCATGACGGTGCAGGCGAGCTCGCCGGTGGCGACGGTTTGCGCGAACTTGGCGACGGTGTCGGCGGTGATGAGCGGCAGGTCGCCGTTGAGCACCACGACGGGGCCTTGCGCGATGCCGCAGGCCTCGAGCGCGACCTTCACGGCGTGGCCGGTGCCCAGGCGCTCGGTCTGCTCGACGCACTCGACCTTGGTGGCGCTGCTGGCGTAGGCGCCGTCGATGAGGGCGCGCATCTCGTCGGCGTGGCTGCCGATGACGACCACGACGCGGCTGCAGCCGGCCTTGATGGTGGCGTCGACGATCCACTGGACCATGGGCTTGCCCAGGATCTTGTGCGAAACCTTGCAGTGGTTCGACTTCATGCGGGTGCCCTCGCCGGCAGCGAGGATAATTGCGGTTGCGTCCATGTGATCTCCTGTTACGTTATAGAGACGTGTGTTTGGAAACGATACACGGCGCAATATGATACCGCAGGCATATGTTGAGCGCGTAGCGATTG
>CAJKGV010000127.1:0-5394 GCA_905199455.1 Collinsella aerofaciens
GCACGATTCACCTGCCCGATCTGGCGGCTTCGTTTGAGGCAGCTGTCTTTGACGTGCAGTACAAGAAGGCCAAAAACGCATTGCACGCTACCGGATGCAAGGAATACTGCATCGGTGGCGGCGTCTCGGCCAACCCGCATCTGCGCGAGATGATGATCAAGAAGCTTGGGCGTCAGGGGATTCGCGTAACGGTGCCGCCCTTGTCTGCCTGTACCGATAACGCAGCCATGATTGCGGAGGTCGCTCGCCGTAAATTCGACCGAGGTGAAATCTCGCCGTTCGACGTCGACGCCGATCCAAACATGACGCTGTAGCTGGTACGGCGCGGTCCCCGGACGGAGGGGCCGGATATAAGGTTTCCTGCTCTACAGTCCTGCGCAAGACGAAGGCCACATTAAGTGGCCTTCTTTGCGTGCGGAACTCGCGATAAACCTTATATCCGGCCCCTCCGCCCGGCTCCCGCGGCTCTCAGGGGCATCTCTCATGCAAAAACTGTCGTGGGGTAAAGTCCGAGGTCAGTGGCGTTTTATACCGAGAATTTCAAAAAAAGTTGAAAATTCATTACATATTTGCGTTGACTTTAGGTAACTAAAGTTTCATACTCCTTTTCAACCACTGGGGGATGTGAACACGCACGGATCGTTCACATCATGATTGAAGAGGATTTCTTAGACATGTTCACGCATCAGCTAAACATTATCAGCGTAGTAATTATCTGATGCGGGTTAGCACATACAGCTAGCCCGTACGATAACGGGCGGCTGATAAAGATGAGGGCCGTCGAGCGCAACCGACGGCCCTCATTTTTTATGTCTAGGAAGTTCTTTTTAGAGGAGGAAATGTAATGAACGGAGTTTTGCTCATGGTTGTGGCCGCGGCGGTGCTCGCCTGCGGCTATCTGGGCTATGGCCGATGGCTGGCCAACAAGTGGGGCGTTGACAAAGAGGCCCTCACGCCGGCCAAGCGCATGAAGGACGGCAACAGCTTCTCGCCCGTCTCCGCCTTCACCGCGTTCTCGCACCAGTTCAGCTCGATCTGCGGTGCCGGCCCTGTTACGGGTACGATCGTCGCCATGGCCTTTGGCTGGCTTCCCGTCGTGCTCTGGGTCCTCGTCGGCGGCATCTTCTTTGGCGCCGTCCACGACTTTGGTGCCCTGTACGCTTCGATGAAGAACAACGGCAAGTCGCTCGCTCAGCTCATCGAGAAGTACATCGGCAAGACCGGCCGTCGCCTGTTCCTGCTGTTCTGCTGGCTGTTCTGCATCATCGTCATCGCCGCCTTCACCGACATGGTCTGCAAGACGTTCATGTTCACCCCGGCCGTTGACGCTTCTGGTGCTGCTACCGGTGCCATCGACTTCACCAAGTCCTATGCCGCCGGCTGCGCTGGTACCATCTCCATCCTGTTCACCTTCGTCGCTATCGCCTTTGGTTGGGCCCAGAAGAAGTTCAACCTCACCGGCGCTGCCGAGTTCGTCACCGGCGTTGTCCTCATGGTTCTCATGTTCGCCGTCGGTATGCAGTTCCCGGTCTACCTGGATAAGTTCCAGTGGTTCGCCGTCGTCATGGTCTACCTTGTCTTCGCTGGCGCTATGCCCATCCAGATGCTCAAGACCCCGCGTGACTACCTCACTTCCATCATGATGATCGTCATGATCGTCTGCGCTGTCCTCGGCATCGTCGTCCTGGGCGTCAACGGTCAGGCCACTATCACCGCTCCGGTCTTCACCGGCTTCTCCACTGCCTCCGGCATGATGTTCCCGGTCCTGTTCGTCTCCGTCGCTTGCGGTGCTCTCTCCGGTTTCCACAGCCTCGTTTCTTCCGGCACCTCTTCTAAGCAGGTCGAGAAGGAGCAGGACGCCGTCAAGGTCGGTTACGGCGCCATGATTGTCGAGTCCTTCGTCGGCATCCTTGCCATCATCGTCGCTGGCATCATGTTCTCCGACATGAACACCGCCGGTACCGGCGCCCTCAACGCCGGTGTCGCTTCCACCCCGTTCCAGATCTTCGCCGCCGGCATCTCCCGCGGTATGCAGGCCTTCGGTGTTGACGGCACGCTCGCTACCGTCTTTATGACCATGAACGTCTCCGCTCTGGCCCTGACCTCGCTCGACGCCGTCGCCCGCATCGCCCGCACTTCGTTCTCCGAGTTCTTTGCCCAGACCAACGACGCCCTGGGCATCGAGTCCAAGGCCGGCTACATGAAGGTCCTCGGCAACCCCTGGTTCGCCACGGTCGTCACCCTGCTTCCCGGTCTCGCCCTCGCTTTTGGTGGCTATGCCAACATCTGGCCGCTCTTTGGTGCTTCCAACCAGCTGCTCGGCGGCATGACCATGATCACCCTCGCCGTGTTCTGCAAGTGCACCGGCCGCAAGGGCTGGATGCTCTACGTGCCCGTCGTCTTCCTGCTCTGCTGCACCTTCACCTCGCTGGTCCAGAGCGCCATGGGCTGCATGGCCGCTGTCCAGGCTTACGGCTTCTTCGGCACCATCCCGGCTACCGCCACCACGGCCGCCGTCTCCGTCGCCGCCACCAAGGGTCTGCAGCTTGTCTTCGCCGTCCTGCTGATGGTCCTGGGCCTCATCGTCGCCGTCAACTGCCTCAAGGAGCTCTTCGGCAAGGAGGCCGGTTCCATGCCCGACGAGGAGCCCGAGTGGTCCGAGATGGGCAAGGCCGAGTACGGCCGCGCCGCTGCCGCTGAGGCTCCTGCCGACGCCGAGGCCGCCAAGGCTTAGTCGACCTGACGAGTTGAACGTCACATCTATATGACTCGGAAAGACCGGGTCCGCGACTTCGCGGGCTCGGTCCTTTTTTCATGCAAAAGCGGGTGACGCTCGAGTGTTCTCGCAGATGTTTTGCGTGGATAAGGGCGCGCGTTGTACCATATAGACGTATATGTGTACATATGAAAGGGGCCCCGTGGCCAAGACGGTATATTCCGATAACCAAAATAATGTCGATGCCCTGGCTGAGCGTCTGAGCAGCCAGACGTCGCTTTCTGCCGAGCGTGCCAAGCTGATTGCCTACGACCTGCTCTGCCGCAAGGCGCTCAAGATTAAGTCGAGTGCGCTGGCGCAAATTTTTCGCTCCGTCGATAAGGAATGTGACACCAAGGCGATGCGCGATGAGCTTATCGCGGCAAATATCGTGACAAAGATCGAGGGTAGCGGCATTAACGGGCGCCCGGCGTTCTATACCATCAATGCCGAGATCCGCGATGTCCAGGAGCAGCCTGCCGAGTCCGTCGAAGATTTTGTCGTCGAGGATTCCGCCGACGTGCCTGCTGTGGAAGAAGCTGCTCCGCGTGAGCATGTCGATACCGATGAGTTGCTCGATGAGAACGTCGTGCGTGCCTTTACGGCCAAGGCAGGACGCGGCGGTTTTGGCGGGGGTGGCAAGCGCGATGCGCAGCGCCGCGCCCAGCAGGAGCGCTTCCGTCGCGCCGTTGCTCGAAAGGGCGAGACGGATGCCGAGGCCGTCGAGGAAAAGCCCGCCGGGATGCAGGAGCCGACTCGCACTCAAGAGCATGCTAAGATCCAGGAGCCCAAGCGTCGCCGCGGTGCGCATTTTAGGGCCGAACAGCAGGATGTTATGCGCGAGGCCGAAGAGACTGCCGAGGTTGCGGACGATTCCGAGAAGCCGGCCAAGAAGGCCTCAGACTCGTGTCGTCCCGGTCGCGGCTTTGCAGGTCGCGCGTACCCCGTAAAGCGTCAGGAGAAGGTTAATCAGGTTCCGGAGGTGAGGGCCGAGAAGGCCGTGAAGCCTGCCGAGTCGGAAGTTCGTGAACAGAAGCCTGTTGATGAGCAGGTTGCGTCCGATACGGAGACTCAGGGCCAGCAGCCTACTGATGAGCAGGCGGAGCAGGGCACGTCGAGCAAGCCTCGCCGCCGTCGCCATCGTGGGGGCCGCAGTTCCCATGCCGAGACTGCAACCGAGAAGGCCACGCCGCAGAACGAGGATGCGAAGGCCGAGGTTTCTTCGGGGCAGCCTAAGCGCCAGCCGGCGAAGGAGAGCAAGTTCGATCGTCCGCAGAAGCAGGCGTCTATGCCGAAGCACGAGCGCAATTCCCAGGGCGATTCTAAGCGCAAGTCTCAGAAGAAGCCGGAGTCTGCCGCAGCAGATACTGCTGCCCAGCAGCCCAAGTCGTCCGCCCACGGCGAGGTCTCGGCGTTTGCCCTTGCCCGCGTTTTAGGCAGGCAGCTGCTCAAGGTTGTCCCTACGCCTACGGCGCTCTCCAAGATCAAGGAGCAGCAGACACAGATCGTAAAGGTCGAGGGCAAGGACGGCAAAAAGGCTCCGCAGCGCACTCAGCACAACGAGATGTCCAACCGCAAGATTGCCGAGGAAATCGCAATCATCCAGGCTTGGATCGAGCAGAACCGAGGTGCCGATACGCCGGTTGCCTCGCGCCGCCAGCGTGCCTACCAGATCTTTAACGACGAGAAGGCTTTTGACGGCAAGCACGGTGAGCGCCTGATCAGGCGTATGACCGAAAAGGGCATCAGCATGCAGGCGATCAAGGTCGCCCCCAATCGCCCCGTGCACTTTACGGGCTTCTTTACGCTGGGAGCCGACAAGCCGTTCATTATGGTCGAGAACCTGGACACCTACGACGAGATCGTCAGGCTGCTGCGTGGCCGCAAGCACGCCAAGCTCTTTGGCATCAAGGTGGGCGGCGTGATTTTTGGCGGCGGATGCAAGGCGAGCGTCTCGCATGCCCTGGACGATTATCTGGCCGAGATTGGCTATCGCTTTAACTACGTCTACTACGTGGGCGACATCGACCGCGAGGGTGCGCGCATCGTCGAGCAGGCTCGCAATGCCAATGTGGTTGAGATTCGCCTGCATGCCGGCATGTATCGCGCTATGCTCGCCGAGCATAAGCGTCGCGTGAAGGCCGGCGGAGAGTGCGAGCCCGCAGCTGCCAACCAGGGTGTGCCGCAGAACCTGGCAGCGACGATCAAAGATCTGCCCATGGTCACGCGCGTGCAGTTCCGCAACGTGCTACGTGAGGGCGGGCGCATTCCGCAGGAGATTCTGATGACCGCCGACTATCGGGATGGCGACTCGGGAAGCTTCGACCGCATGCTCAACAACTAGGGCGTTCGGCCCCGGGAGAGCGGGGACACCGGCTTAGGTTTCCTGCTCTACAGTCCTGCTCACGACGGAGGCCACATTAAGTGGCCTCCTGTTCGTGCGGAACTCGCGATAAACCTAAGCCGGTGTCCCCGCTCTCCCGGGGCCTGTGGTTACCTGGTTGTTGCATGCGGCTCGCTTTTCGGAACTGGGCTGATATTTTCTTGATGTTAGGCGCTCTTGGTCCTAATGGGCTTGGGGCGCCTTCGCGTTTCCTCAGCTCCGCACCCTTGCGGGTTCGAATTCCTCCGCTTGCCCA
>CAJKGV010000128.1:0-5348 GCA_905199455.1 Collinsella aerofaciens
TTGGTACGCAAGCGGCAAGTTTTTGTACAGCGAGGGCCGATTGTTATTAATCCCCCGACTAATCGGTCTTTAAGCAGGTAAATGAGCTTGTCAGCTTGTCCCATCTAAGCGGCAGTGTAACGCAAATGAACAATGTTCAGTTATGTCATTCAACTCGCCTAGCACCCGCTACCGTCTACGACCTTCTAGTGGCATTTTTGCATAGAATCTGTTATGGAATGAATCAAACTGTTGGGCATCCGGCATTCGTCAAGCTTGCGACAAGATTTTGGTCAAGTGGGCGGAAAGGGATAACAAAAAGGCCCCCGCAAAGCGGAGGCCTTAGGCAAGGCTATGTCGAGCTGCAGGATTCGCGCTACTCGCAGAGCGAAAGGGCGGCCTCGTCGGCAACGACAACGCAGTTGGTGTGCAGCTGCAGGATCGAAGCCGGGCACTCGGGCGTAACCGGACCATAGCACATGTCATGCACGGCCTGAGCCTTGGCCTCGCCGTTGGCGACGACCAGGATCATGCGGGCATACATGATGGTCTGGGTACCCATGGTGTAGGCCTGACGGGGAACATCGTCGATGCTGTCGAACAGGCGGCTGTTGGCCTGAATGGTGCTCTCGGTGAGGTCGACGCAGTGCGTGCCCTTGGAGAAGTGGTCATCGGGCTCGTTGAAGCCGATGTGGCCGTTGTTGCCGATGCCGAGCAGTTGCAGATCCGGGTAACCGGCGTCGGCGACGATCTTGTCGTACTCAGAGCAGGCAGCGGCGGCGTCGGGGTTGGAACCGTCGGGCACATGCGTGTTGTTCAGGTCGATGTTGATGTGATCGAAGAAGTTCTCACGCATGAAGTAGTGATAGCTCTGGGGATCGTCGTGCGAAAGGCCACGATACTCGTCCAGGTTGTAGGTGCTGACCTCGGCAAAGTCGACGTCGCCCTTCTCGTACCAAGCAGCGAGCTGCTTGTAGGCACCGATCGGGGTGGAGCCGGTGGCAAGACCCAGCACGCAATCGGGCTTGAGGATAACCTGCGCCGAGATGATATTGGCGGCCTTGCGGCTCATATCCTCGTAGTCTTTAGCTTTAATGATCTTCATTACGCGTCCTTTCTCGTACAAGAGAGGCAAGGCTCCCCTTACAAGCACTTGCCCGCGGCCCGCGTCGGCCGCAACCAACGTGTGCGGCCACCAGGGCGAGGTCGCGTAATGTATGTGTCTCGTGTCTAGCCGCGTCGAGGCCCCTGCCCGTCCACGGTGACCCAAAGCTGTTTAGCTTCGGACAAATCCCATCTTGCCACGGAGGGCGTCCTCTTTCAAGGGCGCCCTCCGTAAACGTGTTTGAATTGTAGGCTAATGGCCACGTGCACTTGCTAGCGCTCGCGAGCAACGATGAGCTGGTCCATCTCTTCGACATGCACGCCAACGGAGCCCTTGATGCTCGAGAACTCAACGGAGTTGCACACCAAGATGGGAACCGTCACATCGTAGCCCTCGGCAGCAATTGCCTCGCGATCGAACTCAATGAGTACATCGCCCTTATGGACGATGTCACCCACTTGAGCATGTACGGTAAAGTGCTTGCCCTCGAGCTGAACAGTGTCCAAACCAACGTGGATGAGCACGTCCAAACCATCGACCGTGTTAAGCGCAACAGCGTGTCCCGTGGGAAAAATGGCCTCGACCTTGGCATCAGCCGGTGCAATCACACGCGTTCCGGTGGGCTGAATCGCCACACCCTGGCCCAAAAGGCCGGTGGCAAACGTCTGGTCATTTACCTCGGAAAGCGGAATGACGTCGCCCGAGATGGGAGCATCCAGCGTAAGGACTCGACCACGCATACCAAAAGACCTTAGGACTTTAGTGAACATGCTCCCCCTCGGACATACCAATCAATCAAAATAACCTTATCAGTTTACCACTTGGCAACGGTTTTTGACCATTAGGGAAGTTCGCGCTTGACAACCTCGACGATGTCGTCGACAACGCGCTGGGTCAGCTCGTGCGTCTCGGCCTCGGCCATCACGCGGACCAGCGGCTCGGTACCGCTCGGACGCACCAGAATGCGGCCGCGGCCGTCAAGCTCCTTCTCGGCAGCAGCGACGGCATCCCAGATGGGCTGGCAATCGTCCAGACCAGCCTTGTTGTCGGAATGCACGTTGACGAGTACCTGCGGGTACTTCTTCATGATGCCGGCAAGATCGGTGAGGGTACGACCGGTGCGCTTGAGCACGGCCAGCAGCTGCAGAGCCGTCACCAGGCCGTCACCGGTGGTGTTGTGCTCCAGGAAGATGATGTGGCCGGACTGTTCGCCGCCGATGACGGCGCCGTCCGCGAGCATGCGCTCCAGAACGTAGCGGTCACCCACGGCAGTCTGAACCATCTCGAAGCCCTGCTCCTTCATAGCGATGGAGAAGCCCAGGTTGCACATGACGGTCGAGACGATCTCGGAGTTGGCGAGCTTGCCACGAGCGGCGAGGTCGGAACCGCAGATAGCCAGGATGTAGTCACCGTCGATCTCGTTGCCCTCGCTGTCCACGAACAGCACGCGGTCGGCGTCGCCGTCGTGGGCCAGACCGATATCAGCATGGGTGCGTAGCACGAGCTCGCGCAGGGGCTCGAGGTGAGTGGAGCCGCACTCAACGTTAATGTCGGTGCCACAGTAATCGGTGTTGATGGCATGGACCGTGGCGCCCAGGCGCTGCAGCGCGGCAGGCGTGGTCTGGCAAGAAGCACCGTGACCGCAGTCGACGGCAACGACTAGGCCATCGAGCCTCAGGCCATCAAGCGTATCGATGGCGTGGTCGACGTATGCCTTGCGGGCATCCTTCATCTTGATGATGTGGCCCACGCCGGCGCCGGTCGGCAGCGTATCGGCAGCCATGGCTTCCTCGGACATGACCCAGGCGCTGATCTCTTCCTCGACAGCATCGGGAAGCTTCATGCCCTTGCGGCTAAAGAACTTGATGCCGTTGAACTCCGGCGGATTATGCGAAGCAGAGATGACGATGCCGCCGTCGAGCTCGTTCTGAACGGTGAGCAGTGCCACGGCAGGCGTGGGGATGACGCCGCAGCAGTGCGGACGGCCGCCCTCGGCCATAATGCCGGCGGTCAGAGCGCTCTCGAGCATGGTGCCCGAAAGGCGCGTGTCACGGCCGATGCAGATGTCCGGACCAAGAAACTTGGTCGCCGCGCGGCCCAGGCGAAACGCGAGGTCGCACGAAAGATCGGCATTGGCGACGCCACGGACGCCGTCGGTACCGAAGATGTTCTGGGGCATAGGATCGCTCCTTCCCTAGCAGGCGATATGCAACCGCCCACCCTAGTCGAAAAAGAAAAGCGGGACCCGCCGAGGAATCGGCAGGCCCCGCTTGTACATTGTATCTCGAAAGGAGATAAAACCTTAGCGCTTGGAGAACTGGGGAGCGCGGCGGGCCTTCTTGAGGCCGTACTTCTTGCGCTCGACCACGCGAGCATCGCGCGTAAGGAAACCGGCCTTCTTGAGGTCAGCACGGTAGTCGCCAGCGTTCAGAAGAGCACGAGCGATGCCCAGGCGCAGAGCGCCGGACTGACCGGAGATGCCGCCGCCATCGCACAGAGCGATAACGTCGAACTGACCGGCGGTGTCGGTCACCTTGAAGGGAGCAAGGGCGTTCTCAACGAGCTGATGACGGCCGAAATACTGCTCGGCGTCACGCTTGTTGATGGTCACCTTGCCGGTGCCGGGGACGAGACGGACGCGGGCGACGGCGTTCTTACGACGGCCGGTACCCTGGTAGACAACGGTGTTCTCAGCCATCTTTAAGCCTCCAGCTCAATCTTCGTGGGGTTCTGGGCAGCATGCGGATGCTCGGCACCAGCGTAGACCTTAAGCTTGGTCATCTGGGCACGGCCGAGGGTGGTCTTGGGCAGCATACCGCGAACGGCGCGCTCGATGACCTTCTCCGGGTGCTTCTCCATAGCCTGGCGGAAGCTCTCAGCCTTGAGGCCGCCGTTGTAGCCGCTGTGGCGATAATAGGTCTTCGTGTCGGCCTTGTTACCGGTAAGCTGGACCTTATCGGCGTTGATGACGACAACGAAGTCGCCGCAGTCGCTGTTGGGCGTGAACTGGGGCTTGTTCTTACCGCGCAGGATCATTGCGATCTGGGTGGCAAGACGGCCCAGGACAGCACCATCGGCGTCGACGAGAACCCAGTTGCGCTGGACCTCGCCCTGCTTGGCGTAGTGAGTCGATTTCGAAATCACTTAGACTCCTCCATGTACAGTACGTGTTGTTACAGAGATTCACGGGGCTCTGCAAGTAACCCGTCCATATTACCCCGCTCGCCGTACGAGTCAACAGGTATTTTGGCTCCGACCAGAGTTTCTGCACATGTCATCCACGAGCCGTGATTTTTCCAGCTCTTTAGCTGTTGTCATTTTTTGAGGGTTCGCCGTCGCTAGCGCTCAACGAACTCTTGGATTTCCGCGAGCAGGCGCTTTGCCTCCTGACGGCCCTGGATATACAGGTCCAAAAGCTTTGCCGGATCGTGCTCGACATGGCCGACCTCGACCGGCTTTTGCGGAGCAACGACCAACGCACGGCCCTCGCGCTCATACTTCCACAGGTGCATGCGCTGGATGTTGTAGCGGTCGTGGCGTGTCTCGATAGCCTCGAGCAGATAGGGGTAGTCGGCATAGCGGGCGCGCGCGGCAGGCATAAACTCGTAGGGCTTTTTCTCGTACGAGCGGTCCTGCGTGACAATGACGACCGCGCGGTCGAAGCCCGCCTCCTCGAGCACATGCTCGATGGGGACCGAATCGGCCACGCCGCCGTCGACGTATTTGTGCCCGTCAATCTCGACCGGCGGCGTCACCAGCGGCAGCGACGTCGAGGCGCGCACGGCATCGAGGTCAAGTACGGCGCTTTTGACCGGGAGATACGTGGCGGTTCCAAAGAGCATGTCCGTCGCGACGGCGTACATCTCGATGGGGCTCGCGTCGAACGTCTCGTTGTCAAAGGGATCCAGGCGGTCCTGGACATCGTTGAAGATAAAGTCGTAGCCCACAATGGAGCCCGTGGACGCAAACGATGCGGCGCCCATGAAGCGGTTGTCGTTGCAGAAAGCCAGGTTGATGCGGTTGGCACGGCCGATCTGGTGCGACTTGTAGTTCACGCCGTTGAGGGCGCCGGCCGATACACCGTAGACAGCCGGAATCTCGACACCGGCCTCCATGAGAACGTCGAGCACGCCTGCGGTAAACTGCCCGCGAAAACTACCGCCCTCCAGGACGAGCGCGACCTTGCCAGCGTTCTTTGCCTTATCTTCTGCAGTCATATTGACCTCCTGCGATTGCGTTTTGGCTTTCTTCTACCCAGTTTTGG
>CAJKGV010000129.1:0-5224 GCA_905199455.1 Collinsella aerofaciens
GACCCGATCGCAGATATGCTTACGCGCATCCGTAACGCTAACTCTGTGAACAAGGCCACGGTCTCCATGCCGAGCAGCAAGAAGCTCGTCGAGATCGCTCGTGTTCTGCACGAGGAGGGCTACATCGAGGGCTACGATGTCGAGGACACCGTTCCCCAGAAGACTCTGCACATCACGCTTAAGTATGGTCCCAAGAAGGCTAAGGTCATCAACGGCATCCGCCGCATTTCCAAGCCGGGCCTGCGTAAGTACACCGGCGTTGCCGACATGCCCCGCGTCCGCGGTGGCCTTGGTACCGCCATTATTTCCACCAGCCATGGCGTCATGACCGACCGCGATGCTCGCAAGCACAACGTCGGCGGCGAGATCATCGCTTACGTCTGGTAATTCGCTCGGTAGGTAGAAGGAAAGGAGATCACCGTGTCTCGTATCGGTAATAAGCCTGTCCAGATTCCCGCCGGAGTCGAAGTGGCAGTCAACGGCAACAACGTTGTCGTCAAGGGCCCCAAGGGCCAGCTCGAGCTCGATGTCTTTGAGAAGCTCGCTATCAACGTCGAGGACAACGTCCTCACCGTTTCCCGTCCCGACGACGAGCGTGAGACCCGTGCCCGCCACGGCCTCACCCGCGCCCTCATCCACAACATGGTTGTTGGCGTTTCCGAGGGCTTCGAGAAGAAGCTCGAGCTCGCCGGCGTCGGTTACCGCGTGCAGCAGAAGGGCAAGAACCTCGAGTTCTCCCTGGGCTTCTCGCACCCCGTGATCGTCGAGGCTCCCGAGGGCATCACCTTCGAGGTTCCCGACAACACCCACGTGAACGTCAAGGGTATCAACAAGCAGCAGGTCGGTCAGATCGCCGCTGAGATCCGCGGCCATCGTCCTCCCGAGCCTTACAAGGGCAAGGGTATCCACTATGTTGGCGAGCACATCCGCCGCAAGCTGGGTAAGGCCGCCAAGTAGTCGTAACCGACTCACTCGCATAAGACCAGCACCCCGTTAGGTGCTGGCAAGATCAACCTTTTTAGGAGTTTACGTATGAACAAGCATAAGGCGAAGCTGGAAGGCCTCAAGCGTCGTCAGCGTCGTGTTCGCGGCAAGGTCTCGGGTACCGCCGAGCGTCCGCGTCTTCGCGTGACCCGTACTAACGCCAACATCTATGCCCAGATCATCGACGACAGCAAGGGCTCCAGCCTGACGCTCGTCTCTGCCTCGACCCTCGAGGCCGAGTTCAAGGGCACCCACACCTCGAACAAGGAGGCTGCGGAGAAGGTCGGTCAGCTCGTTGGCAAGCGTGCCATCGAGGCCGGCATCACCAAGGTCGCTTTCGATCGTGGTGGCCGTATCTACCATGGCCGCGTCAAGGCCCTCGCCGACGGTGCTCGTGCCGCCGGTCTCGAGTTCTAGGAGGTATGTAGCACATGGCTCGTAATCAGAAGCAGCAGCGCGAGGCCTCCGAGTTCGAGGAGCGCGTCGTTTACATCAACCGCGTGTCGAAGACCGTCAAGGGCGGTCGTCGCATGAGCCTCGTCGCTCTCGTCGTCGTTGGCGACGGCAAGGGCAACGTCGGCGTTGGCATGGGCAAGTCCGCTGAGGTGCCCATGGCCATCTCCAAGGCGTCTCTCGATGCCAAGAAGAACATGTTCCACGTGCCGGTGACCGAGCAGGGCACCATTCCGCACGAGGTTCTCGGCCACTTTGGTGCCGGCCGCATCATCATCAAGCCCGCTGTCGAGGGTACCGGCGTTATCGCCGGCGGCGCTGTGCGTCCCCTCTTCGAGCTTGCTGGCATCAAGAACGTCCTGTCCAAGTCCCTCGGTACCGACAACGGCCTCAACATCATCAAGGCTGCCGTCGAGGGCCTCAAGGAGCTCTCCAGCCCTGAGGACGTCGCGGCTCGCCGTGGCCTGACGGTCTCCGAGATGTTCGTCGGTAAGGAGAACTAAGCATGGCTGACACCATCAAGATCAAGCAGGTCCGCAGCACCAATGGTTGCAAGCAGGACCAGGTCCGTACTGTCCGTGCCCTCGGTCTCCACAGGATCCGCGAGGTTCGCGAGATTGCTGACAACGAGTCCGTCCGCGGCATGATCTTCAAGGTCAAGCACCTTGTCGAGATTGTAGAGGAGTAGCAAATGCAGCTTCACGATCTTACTCCCGCGCCCGGTTCCACCAAGAACCGCAAGCGCGTCGGCCGTGGCAATTCTTCGGGTCACGGCACCACTTCTGGCCGCGGTCAGAAGGGCCAGGGTTCCCGCTCTGGTGGCACCAAGGGTGCCGGCTTCGAGGGTGGCCAGACTCCGCTGGCTATGCGCCTGCCCAAGCTTCCGGGCTTCCGCAACCCCCGTCGTATCGAGTACACCGCTGTTAACGTTGAGCGTCTCGAGCGTAAGTTCGAGGACGGCGCCGTAATCGACGGTGCCGCTCTTAAGGCCGCTCGCATCACCAAGAGCGAGTTCGAGCCCGTCAAGGTGCTCGGCAATGGTGAGCTCACCAAGAAGTTCACGGTCAAGGTCGACAAGGTCAGCGCTTCTGCGCAGGCCAAGATCGAGGCCGCCGGCGGAAAGGTCGAGCTGCCGTGCTAAATGGTCTTAAGAATGCTTTCCGCATCAAAGAACTGCGCGAAAAGATTCTTTTTACCATAGCTATGCTCGTCGTGTACCGCGTTGGTGCGCACGTTCCTGTGCCCGGCATTCCCTTCCAGGGGATGCTGGGCCTTTTCTCGACCGATAACAATTCGGTCGCCGCAGGTGCTATGGCCCTCCTGAATCTTTTCTCTGGTGGCGCGTTGAGCTATGTTTCGGTGTTCTCCCTGGGCATCATGCCTTACATCACCAGCTCGATCATCCTCCAGATGCTCCAGGCCGTTGTGCCTTCCCTGCATGAGCTTGCCCGCGAGGGCGAGGTCGGTCAGACCAAGATCACGCAGTATTCGCGTTACCTCACCCTGGCTCTGGCAATCCTCAACTCCGTGGGTTACCTCTTCCTCTTTAAGAGCTTCGGCATCAGCTTTACTGGCGCCGGCGCTCCCGAGATCATCTTCGACCTCATGATCGTCGGCACGCTCACCGCGGGCGCCATGCTGATCATGTGGATTGGTGAGCTCATCACCCAGCGCGGTATCGGCAATGGCATGTCGCTGATCATCTTTGCGAACATCATGGCCGGTCTGCCGCAGGCGATCTTCTCCAGCACCGAGGGCAATGCCGGTGGCATCATCACCATGGTGATCATCTGCGCCATCATCCTGCTGGTTATCCCGCTGATCGTTTTCCTTGAGCGCGGCCAGCGCCGCATCCCGGTCTCCTACGCTAAGCGCGTCGTGGGCCGTCGCATGATGGGTGGCCAGACCACCTACCTGCCCATCAAGGTCAACACCGCGGGTGTCGTGCCGATCATCTTCGCTTCGGCGCTGCTGTACTTCCCGGCTCAGATTGCCGTGTTCTTTCCCGGCATCGGCTGGATTCAGGCAGTTGCCTCTGCGCTTTCGACCGGTTGGCTCAACTGGGTGCTTAACGTTGTCCTCATCGTGTTCTTCGCGTACTTCTACACCTCCATGGTGTTCAACCCCGATGACACGGCCGACAACCTTAAGAAGCAGGGCGGCTTTATTCCGGGCGTCCGTCCGGGTAGGGCTACCGCGGCCTACATCAAGAACGCGCTCAACAAGATCACGCTTCCCAGCGCTGTCTTTTTGGCGCTCATCGCCATCGTGCCTTCGATCATCTTCTCCTTCACGGGTAACCATCTGATCCAGGCATTTGGCGGCACGTCCATCCTCATCATGGTCGGCGTCGTGCTCGACACGGTCGATAAGCTCGAAGGCCAGATCAAGATGTATGATTACGATGGATTCTTTAAATAGGCTAGAGGAGGATTGCTCATGAACCTCGTATTGCTCGGAGCTCCGGGTGCCGGTAAGGGCACCGTCGCGCAGGAGCTCGTCGCCGAGTTTGGCGTCGCTCACATTTCCACGGGCGACCTGCTGCGTGCTGCCGTCAAGGGTGGCACCGAGCTTGGTATTCAGGCTAAGAAGTACATGGACGCTGGCGAGCTCGTTCCCGACCAGCTCGTGATCGACCTTGTCAAGGAGCGCCTTGCCGCCGATGACGCCCAGCAGGGCTTCATCCTCGATGGCTTCCCGCGCAACACCGCCCAGGCTGTGACGCTCGATTCCGAGCTCTCCGCCATGGGTCGCGAGATCGACTGCGCTCTTCTGGTCGATGTGGCCCCCGAGGTCATCATCGATCGTCTGTCTTCGCGTCGTACCTGCCGCGCCTGCGGCTACACCGGCACGGCTGCCGATACTACCTGCCCCAAGTGCGGCGGCGAGATGTATCAGCGCGACGACGACAAGCCCGAGACCATCAAGAACCGTCTCGACGTCTACGAGAAGTCCACGAGCCCGCTCGTCGACTACTATCGTGGCCAGGGTCTGCTCAAGTCGGTCAACGGTGACCAGGCTCGCGAGACCGTGTACGGGGATGTCAAAGAGGCTCTCGGTCTATGATCAAGATTAAGTCTGCAACGCAAATTGAGCAGATGAAGAAGGCAGGAGCGCTATCTAAGATGGCGCTCCGCCACGTTGGGGCCATGGTTCGCCCCGGCGTGTCGACCTTCGAGCTCGATCAACTTGCCGAGCAGATTATCCGCATGCATGGCGGCACCCCTGCCTTTAAGGGTTACGGCGGCTTCCCGGGGACCATTTGCGCATCGATCAACGATGCCGTGGTTCACGGTATTCCCAACCCCGATATGATCCTGCGCGATGGCGATATCATCTCCATCGATACGGGAGCTGTCGTTGACGGTTGGGTCGGCGATAACGCTTGGACGTTTTTCGTCGGCACCCCCACGCCCGAGGCCAAGGCCCTGTGCG
This sequence comes from Collinsella aerofaciens, assembly GCA_905199455.1. GTDB lineage: Bacteria > Actinomycetota > Coriobacteriia > Coriobacteriales > Coriobacteriaceae > Collinsella > Collinsella aerofaciens_AW. The sequence goes on from CAJKGV010000129.1 coordinate 4,873, forward strand.
AGGTTACGCGCGATTGCCTTAAGGCTGCTATCGAGCAGGCTGTTCCCGGTAACCATATCGGGGACGTCGGTTATGCCGTTCAGTCCCTCGCCGAGTCTCACGGTTACGGCGTGCTTCGCGATTACGTGGGCCATGGCATTGGCCGTGTGATGCACGAGGACCCCAACGTTCCAAATTATGGAAAGAAGGGGAGAGGCGTTCGCCTTCAGGCTGGTATGGTCATCGCTATCGAGCCGATGGTTACGATGGGTTCCAACCATGTGAGCACGGGCTCCGATGGTTGGATTGTTACGACCAACGACCACCTGCCCGCCGCGCACTACGAGAACACCGTCGCCATTACCAATGACGG
>CAJKGV010000130.1:0-5185 GCA_905199455.1 Collinsella aerofaciens
GCCATCGTGGGCGCCATGCTCATCTGCCCGCTTATGGGATCGGTCCTTGCCATGGCATACGGCATCGCCACGCTCGACCGCGAGATCACCCTTGAGGCCGTCGCGAGCTTGGCTCTACAGATGGCCTTTTGCCTGGTCACGTCCACGTTGTACTTTAAGCTCTCGCCCCTTGGCACCACCACGGCCGCCATCATCGACAATTCGACACCGACTGTTTGGGACCTTGCCGTCGCGCTCGCGGGCGGCTTTGCGGGTGGCCTGGGCAACTCGCGCGACCAGGAACCCGCCACGCTCATCGCCGGCGTAGCCGTGGCGACCGCGCTCATGCCGCCCCTGTGCGCGGCGGGCTACGGCATCGCCATCGCAAGCGGGTCGCTGTTTCTCTCGGCGCTTTACGAGTTTGGCATCAATGTAGTCTTTATCGCACTGGCTGCCGAAGCCGTGCTGCTTCTTTTGCGCGTGCCGCTCAAGCGCGACCTGAACGGCGACGGCATTGTGACCGCCAAGGAAAACGCCGAGGTCAACGAGCTGTCACGCAAAGTGCGCCGCCGCATCATCGTGGGAACGGTCATCTTTGCCATCCCCTGCATCGTTATGACCGCAGGCTCCATTGGATCGGCGCAGGCCGGCGTGCAGGACGGCTACGGCGTCACCGAGACCACGCGCGAGCTTGCCGCGGTGCTGCCGGGCTTTAAGGATTACACCGTCGCCGTCGAGACCTCGGCCACCGAAGGGGACGAAGAAGGCATCGTCGAGCGCGAAATCGTCGCCCATGTGACGACAGGCGAGGCGCTTGGGGCGCACGACCGCCGTGTCGCCCGCAAACTCATCGACCTCAATGTGCCCGAGCTCGATCGTGTGGAGTTTGACGTAAAGTGATGCGGGACGCGAGGTGGGCCCGGCACGAGAGCGCAGCCGCGGGGCGCAGGCACAGCCAAGCGCAGCGCTACAGCTCGTACTTGTACACGCGGTAGATGTACTTCTCGGCTTCCATCTCGTAGGTGGCGATGGGCAGTCCATAGCGATCGTACTCGGTAAAGGTCTTGGCCTGGCCCGATGCCACGAGCATACTATCTGAATCGCCGACGCGCTGTGCACTGCTTACGTAGCCCGAGAACGGCACTGCGACCTGGTCCTCGAGCTCGTAGGTGCGCGCGTTCTCGTCCACCGTAAAGATGCGCCCAAACGAATGCGTTCCCTTGCTGTAGTCGGTCACCACCGCGGCGCCCAGCTGGCCCCAGTCGAACTTGGGATAGCTCTCGGCCGCGCCAAAGTTGTTGTCGTACAGCAGTACCTGGTAGCGACCGGTTGTTACCGTATCGTCGTTTGGCAGATAGGTCACACTGTGCTGGCCCGCATTGAGCGAAAAATCGCCTTGGGCCTGCAGCAACTTGTCCTCAAAGCCCGAACCGGCCCAAAAATCGGACAAGCCCACGGAAGGCTGTAGCAAGGTCATTTACGCAACATATGTCCAGAAAAAGCGGGTGGTAGCCGGTACGGCTACCACCCGTTTGTCTCATATCCAGCCCATAGCAGGCCAGCTACTTCTTAATGCCGTGTCCCAGACGCTTGGCGACCGATGCAACGGCCTCCTCGCTGGCCGGTCCGCAGCTCACGCAGCCATCATGGGCACGCATCTGGCCGGTGACCTCGTCCATCGCGAGCGGCGCCACCTTCTCGAGCTTAAAGCCCTTGCCAGCGCGCATGTTCTCCTTTGCCACGCTGATCATGAGCTTAATACGGTTGAGCTGGTTGACCTCAGACGCACCGGGGTCGTAGTCCACTGCAACGATGTTGCTCTCGGGGTGCTGACGGCGCAGCTCCTTGATCACGGCCTTGCCCACCACGTGGTTGGGCAGGCACGCGAAGGGCTGCGTGCAGATGATGTTGGGCGCACCGTGGTCGATCAGGTCGAGCATCTCGGCCGTGAGCAGCCAGCCCTCGCCCATGTTGTTGCACACCGAAAGCACTGTGCGGGCCTTGTCGGCCATGGTGCCGATGCGCTCGGGAGCCTCAAAGCGGCGGGACCTTTCGAGCATCTCCTCCACCGGCGTACGCATCCAGTCCACGAGTTTGATGAGCGCCTGCATACCAGCGCGCGTAGTGGCAGAGCTTCCCAGCTCGTCCTTCTGCAGCTCCGCGTTGCTCATGGAGTACAGGAAGAAGTCGAGCAGACCCGGCACCACGGCCTCGCAGCCCTCGCGCTCGATCACGTCGACCACATGGTTGTTGGCCGTAGGGTGGAACTTGACCAGGATCTCGCCGACCACACCCACGCGCGGCTTGGTGCCCTCGCCCACGAGCGGCATGGTGTCGAACGCGCGGATGGCTTCGCGGCACAGCTTGGTGTAGTTGTGCCTGTTGAACTTAGGCGCCAGCTTGCGGGCACGCGCCATGTATTCCTCGTAGAGTGCGTTGGCAGCACCGGGCGTGGCCTCGTACGGGCGGCAACGGTAGAGCATCTGCATCATCACGTCGCCAAAGAGCACCGCGTAGACCGCCTGCTTAAGCAGCGCCGGCGTAACCTTAAAGCCGGGGTTGTCCTCGCCCAGCGCCACGGCCGAAAGCGAGATTACCGGAATCTCGGGGTGGCCGCTCTCGCGCAGCGCCTTGCGGATGAGCGCGATGTAGTTAGTGGCACGGCAGCCGCCGCCGGTCTGGCTGATGACCACAGCCGTCTTGGACAGGTCGTACCGACCGCTCTCGATGGCCTCCATGATCTGGCCCGTCACCAGGATCGACGGATAGCAGATGTCGTTGTTCACGTAGCGCAGGCCGGCCTCGACGGCATCGTGGTCAGTCGAGGGCAGCAGCTCCAGGTTGTAGCCGGCACCGCGGAATACCTCTTTGACCAGGTCAAAGTGGATCGGCGCCATCTGCGGGCACAGGATGGTATAGCCCTCCTCGCGCATCTGCTCGGTAAAGGGCACCTTGGGCCACGCGGTCGAAGCACTCTCGCGCTGCGCCTCGAACGTGTACTTGCGGCTCGCAAACGCGGGGGCATCCGTAGAGGGCGCCACCGGCGCGGCGTCGCCTTGCTCGTAAGTCTCGCCCGCGGCCGTGGCCTCGGCCAGGCGTTCGGCCTCCTGGTCCTTAAGCGCGGCCATGAGCGAGCGGATGCGAATGCGCGCGGCACCCAGGTTGGATACCTCGTCGATCTTGAGCACGGTGTAGATCTTGCCGCTGGCTTCCAGAATCTCCTGCACCTGGTCGGTGGTCAGGGCGTCCAGGCCGCAGCCGAAGGAGTTGAGCTGGATCAGGTCCAGGTCGTTGCGCATCGTCACAAAACGGGCGACGGCGTACAGGCGGCTGTGGTACATCCACTGGTCGACGACGCGAATCGGACGCTCGGGCTTTACCAGATGCGCGAGCGAATCCTCGGTAAAGACCGCAAAGCCAAAGCTCGAGATAAGCTCGGGCAGGGCGTGATTGATCTCGGGGTCGTTATGGTAAGGACGGCCGGCGAGTACGATGCCGTGGCCGCCGTGGTCCTCGACCCACTTAAGGGCCTCCTCGCCCATGGTCTGGATATCCTCGTGGAAACGCGCGTCGGCCTCAAAGGCAGCGTTGACGGCGGCATCGACCTCGGAGCGCGTGATCTTGGGACCGCGCACGCGACCGCGACCGGCTTGCGCATCGGCCACGCGGTCGACGGCGAGCACCTGGTACAGGCGGCGCTTGAGCTCGGTCTTATCGTGATAGGGCACAAACGGGTACAGGAACTCGATGTTCTGCTCGCGAATCTCGTCAATATTGAGCGCCAGCGCCGTGGGGTAGCTCATGACGATGGGGCAGTTATAGCAGTTGCCAGCGGTCGGATCCTCCTTGCGCTCCCAGCGCACGCACGGCATCCAGATAAAGTCGACATCGCGGTCGATAAGGTTCATCACATGGCCGTGGCTCATCTTGGCCGGATAGCACACGCTCTCGGACGGCATGGACTCGATGCCCGCCTGGTAGGTCTTCTTGCTCGACTGGTCGGACAGCTGCACGCTAAAGCCCAAGCGCGTAAAGAACGCATGCCAGAAGGGGTAGTTCTCGTACATGTTGAGCGCGCGCGGGATGCCGACGGTACCACGCGGGGCCTCGTCGGGGCTCAGCACCTCGCGGTCAAAGAGCAGCTCGTTTTTCTTTTTGAAGAGGTTGGGGGCCTCGGTCTTTTGCTTTTTGTGGCCGGCGCCCTTCTCGCAGCGGTTGCCGGTAATGAAGCGCCTGCCGCCGCCAAAGTCGTTGACGGTGAGTTGGCAGTTGTTGGAGCAGCGACCGCAGCGGACATGCTTTTGCGTCACGGTAAGGTGCGCGATGTCCTCAGCCGAAAGGATGGTCGAGGTGCCATCGGCACCGGCGCGATCGCGGGCGAGCAGGGCCGCACCATAGGCGCCCATGCAGCCGGCGATGTCGGGACGCACGGCATGAACGCCGGTGAGCTGCTCAAACGCGCGCAGCGTGGCATCGGACATAAAGGTGCCGCCCTGAACGATCACCTGGCTGCCGATCTCCTTGGGGTCGCGCAGCTTAATGACCTTGAACAAGGCGTTCTTGATGACGGAATAGGACAGGCCGGCCGCAATGTCGCCCACCGTGGCGCCTTCCTTTTGCGCCTGCTTGACGCGCGAGTTCATAAAGACCGTACAGCGACTGCCCAGGTCGACCGGGGCCTTGGCATGGATGGCGGCGTCGGCGAACGCGCGCACGTCCATGTTCATAGAGACGGCGAAGCTCTCGATAAAGCTACCGCAACCCGACGAGCAGGCCTCGTTGAGCATGATGTGCTCGATAACGCCGTCCTTGACGCGCAGGCACTTCATGTCCTGGCCGCCGATGTCCAGAATGAACTCCACGCCGGGCAGGAATGCCTTGGCGCCACGCAGGTGCGCGACGGTCTCGATCTCGCCGGAGTCGGCCTTGAGGGCCTCGATGAGCAGCGCCTCGCCGTAGCCCGTGGTGGTCACGTGGCCGATGGTGCAGCCTGCAGGGATATGGTTGTAGAAATCGGCCATGATGACCTTGGCCGTGCCCAGGATGTCGCCGTTGTTGTTGCCGTACCAGGTGTGCAACAGCTGGCCGTCCTCGCCCACGAGCGCGGCCTTCATGGTGGTGGAACCGGCGTCGATGCCAATGAACACGCGGCCGGTGTAGCCGTCGAGCTTGCCCTTGGGGACGACTTCCTGGTCGTGGCGGGTTT
>CAJKGV010000131.1:0-5112 GCA_905199455.1 Collinsella aerofaciens
CTGCGGGAGCGTGCCGTCAGCTCAATGTGTTCGGTTGGGATCGGAAATCAACCCTGAGCGAGCGCCTGACTGCATCACGCCAGCCCGCAAGGTTTTGCTCGCGGCGCTCGGCGGACATGTGGGGAAGGAAGGTCCTAACGATCTGGGCATTTTGCTCCAGCTCCTCCAGGTCTTCCCAATAGCCGACGGCAAGACCCGCCAAGTACGCGGCACCGATTGCCGTGGTCTCCACCGTCTCACATTGCAGCACGGGGATATCCAGCAGGTCGGCCTGGAATTGCATGATGAACTCGTTGCGCGAGGCACCGCCATCGACAGACAGGCGCTCAATCGAAAGCCCCACGTCCTGCTCCATGGCGCGCAGCACGTCGTAGCTCTGATATGCCATGGATTCGCAGGCGGCACGTACGATGGTCGCACGGCTCGAGGCGCCGGTCAGACCGCACACGATACCGCGGGCATGCGGGTCCCACCAGGGAGCGCCCAAACCTGCAAAGGCGGGAACGAAGTAGCAGCCCTCGTTGTCGCTAATCGAAGCGGCGAGTTGTGCCGACTCGCTCACGCTCGAGATGATGCCCATGTTGTTGCGAAGCCAGTTCATCGTTGAGCCGGCGGCAAAAATAGAGCCCTCGAGCGCATAGCTGACTTTGCCGTCCGCAGCGATACCGATGGTGGAGACCAGGCCATTCTTGGATTCGACGATCTCGTCGCCGGTGTTCATGAGCATAAAGCAGCCCGTGCCATAGGTGTTTTTGGTCTGGCCGGGATAGAAGCAGCAGTGACCGAACAGCGATGCCTGCTGGTCGCCCGCCACACCCATGATGGGCGGCATGTTGGTCATGATGTCGCTCGCGACGCGGCCGTAGTCGCCCGAGCTCCAGCGAACCTCGGGCATCATGGAACGTGGAACGTCAAAGAGCGCCAGCAGGTCGTCGTCCCAATCGAGCGTATGGATATTAAAGAGTGCCGTGCGGCTGGCATTGGTGTAGTCGGTGGCAAAGACCTGGCCGCCGGTGAGGTTGTAGATGAGCCAGGTGTCGATGGTGCCAAACATGAGGTCGCCCGCCGCCGCGCTCTCGCGTGCGCCGTCGACGTTGTCGAGAATCCACTGCACCTTAGAGGCCGAGAAATACGGGTCAAGCGTAAGTCCCGTGCGGGAGCGCACCAGCTCCTCGCAACCCTGTTCAACCAACGCGTCGATCGCCGGCGCGGTACGACGGCACTGCCATACGATGGCGTTATAGATGGGCTGGCCGCTCACGCGGTCCCAGACCACCGTGGTCTCGCGCTGGTTGGAGATGCCGATGGCGGCGATGCGATCGGAATGGATGCCGCTCTTAAACTGAACCTCCATCATCACGCCGATCTGGCTGGCAAGCACCTCCGTGGGATCCTGCTCCACCCAGCCGGGGCGCGGGAAGCTGGTTTTGACGCTACGACGCGCCTGCGCGACGATGCAGCCGTATTCGTCGACAATGGCCGCGAGTACCGAGGTAGTGCCGCAGTCGAGCGCCATGATGTAGGAACCGCCAAAGTTAAACGAGGCATCTTCCATGCCCAGGCTGCCCAGATTCAACGACATCGCTTACACCCTTCTATTGCATCGGGTCGGACAGGACCCGCTCGATCTCTGATGCGGGAAGTGCGCCTTGGCGCAGGATCTGGAGCCCGCCGTGCTGGAACGACACGATGGTCGAGGCGTCGCGACACGGGGTCTCACCGGCGTCGACGGCAACATCGACCCCCTCCAGGATGCGACCCTCGACGGCGGCAAAGCTTGCCGGCGAAGGCGCGCCGTGCGTGTTGGCGCTCGTGCAGGCAAGGGGACTGCCGCAGGCGCGGATGAGCGCTTGGACCACGGGAGAGGCCGAAGCGCGCAGGGCCACGGTGTCGTCGGCAGCGCGCATAAAGGTCGGCACGCAGGGGGCTGCCTTGACCACGATAGTCAGGGCTCCCGGCCAGCATCGTCGCGCGAGTACGCGGGCATCTTCCGGGATATCCACGCCATAGCGGTCGAGTGCTTCGACGCCATCGACCAGCCAAGCGACGGTTTGCGTGAGCTCACGTTGCTTGAGAGTGAAGATACGGCGATAGCCGGTGCCGAGCGCAGGAACTGCGGCGCCATTGACGGCAGCCTGCGGATCGCGCGGCCACGATGGGAATTCGCTTGTATCTTGGGGCACGGCGTCCGAGAAGGCGTTGACTGCCACGGCGACACCGTAGACGGTCTCGGTCGGAATCAAGGCCAGGCCGCCGCGGCCGAGCACCTCGGCCGTGCGCTCGACGGCAAGCCGATGCGGCTCGCGCGTTCCCTCGTATACCCGATAGACCGTCTGCATGTGTATGCCAGCCCCTTACGCTCCGGTGCAAGTTTGTTTACTGTGGGGCATTCTCGCACGAAACATTCAACCTATTTGCCCAGAGCGCATGTTGGTTTGGTGAGCGGCTCTAGTAGTCGGTGAAAGTGAGGGGGTTAATTGAAGATTTTTAGCGCGCAAGCGTAACGGTACGATCGGGAAACTCGATGCTTGCAACCAGTTTTCCGCCGAGGCTCTCTGCGTACCTGCTCAGCGTGTCGAGCCTCATCGAACCCAACTCCCCACGCTCGAGCTCGGATACACGTTTTTGAGAAACGCCCATCGACTGGGCGACCGACGCCTGTGTTAGATCTTTTAACCTGCGAATCTGAGCAAGCTTATAGGCTTCGATACGATCGCGAGTCCTCTCCTGCTCGGCGGTAATGGAGTCGCGTGTTATCCCGCGAGATTCCATATACTCATGCAGTTCCATCTCGATCGAGCCTCCTTACGTGGCGACGGTATATTTGCTCGGCCCTTGGAATGTTGATCGCATACCAACCGTTCCATTTTGCCCTTGACGATCCCGCTCGCGACTTATCACCCGCCAATAGCAATACCGCCTGGCGCTTGGGGTCAAAGGCGAAGAGGATGCGAATCACCTGCCCACCACACGACGTCACTCTCAGCTCCTTTAAATGATGAAGCTTCGAGCCCTTTACGCGGTCAACCAGCGGACGACCAAGGCTGGGACCTTCCTTCTCGAGCACCAAAAGGTCTGCATAAATCTGCTTCAGCGTAGCTTCATCCTGCTCATCAAGCCAAGGTTCAATGTAATCAAGCACGATACGGTACCGATGCAGCTGATTTGACATACCTTTCTCCTTCTATAGTAGAAGTTTTACGGTATATTGCAAGGACAAACTTGCGCAAATGTCTATTTATTCAGCTTAAATACGCTGTTTGGGCTCGGTGACGATGGCTCGGACGATGCGGGGGCGATCGGTGAGGTCGTGGACGATACGCACGTCCGAAAGGCCTGCCTGGCGACAGAGCTCGGCCGCGACATCGAGGGCACCCTCGTAGAGCTCGCAGGCAAACAGGCCGCCGGCACGCAGCATGTAGGGCGCCGCGTTGAGCAGGCGGCGGAAGATATCGAGGCCGTCGGCACCGCCCTCGAGCGCCAGGTCGGGCTCAAAGTCCTTGACCTCGTACGGCAGCGAGCGCATTACGCCGGTCGGGATGTAGGGCGGGTTGGAAACGAGCACGTCGAAGGTGCCCCACTCGTCGTGGGGAATGGAGCTCACCAGGTTGGTGAGGCTGAAGGCAACCTCATCTGCCGTGAGGCCGAGCGCGTCGCGGTTTTTGGTGGCCAGATCGATGGCGCGCGGCTCGATATCGGTGGCGGTGCAGGTAACGTGGCCGCGGCGCTCCCAGGCAAGGGAGAGCGAAATGCAGCCCGTGCCGCAGCCGACCTCGAGAACGCGGGCAGTGCGGGGCTCGGCTGGGGCAGATACGTTGGCCTCGGCGGCATCTTGCGCGGGAGTCGCCTGTTGGTCGTTGTCCTCAATGGCGATGCCGTATTCGTCGAGCTCGGGCTCGGGGGTTTCCATGGCCTCTGCTTCTGCCGCTTCGGCTTCTGCTGCCTGCGCGGCGGCTTCCTCGGCCTCGCGGTCGGCCAGTTCCTCGGCATAGGCGCGGCTACCGAGCACGTCGCTACCCAGCGCAGCCTCATCGGCGGCCGTCAGGTTGGCGGCACGGCGCTCGGCGGCCGCGCGTTCGTCAGCCAGCGCCGCCTCGGCTTTGCGGGCCTGCTCGACCTCATCGTTCCAAGGCAGCTCCACGCGCTGGCGGGCAGCGGCCTCGGGGCTCAGCACCTCGGCATCCAGATAGTTCAGAACTTCTTCGACGAGCATCTCGGTCTCGGGGCGCGGGATGAGCACACCGGGGGCGCACGCGACGTCGATCATGCGAAACTGCGTGCTACCGGTGATGTACTGCAGCGGCTCGCCCTTCGCGCGACGGACGACTGCCGCGTGCATGGTCTCGAGCTGCGCTGCGTCGAGCGTCTCGTCCATGCGCATATATAAGTCGATACGCGCCAGACCCGTAGCTGCGCACAGCAGCCACTCGGCAGAAAGACGGGGGTGCTCCTCGCCGCGCTCGGCCAGGTACTCCTTGGTCCACTCGAGACAACGCTTGATGGTCCAGATCTCGTTTGCCATGGGGCCCTCCCCTCTTAAGCGCCGGACGGCGCGCGAATGTCGGAGCAGATTGTAAGCGAGGCTAGCGCTTGGCAAGGGGCGATTGAAGGCGATTATCGAGAATCAGCCCAGAATTTTGCACCGGGCTCGCTCAAAGTGTTCATTCGCCGACGTCCAGATTTGCATTCGTCAAGCTTTTGGCAAGGTTGCCCAAAAACTGACCAATATCTAACCAAGAACATGCCAAATCACTTGACGCGCGACTCATCAAAAAATGCACTGCGACTTCTTGGACGATTTTTTGAGCAATATTTTCAATAGCAGATGAATGCTATTAATTACTTTGAGCAGGTAGACAGCTCAAATGCCATCACAACTGATTGAATAACATCTCAAAGCAATGTGCCCAACCTAGTCATTTAAGAACGTCCCCAATGACTACATCTAAGGCGCCGCAGGTTGAGCATACCGCATCCGGAGCAAGGCAACGCCGCAGGCAGAGGACGGACAGCGAGCGCCGCCCAGAGCGAACAAGTTGGCATGAAAAAGGCAAGGCATGTACAGCAGGCTGTCTGCGGTAATCAGAGAGGAAGCAATATACTGTGTCTGCT
>CAJKGV010000132.1:0-5104 GCA_905199455.1 Collinsella aerofaciens
CAACTGATGAATTTGTCCTGATAGGTGCCCTAGAGCGGGATTTCGCGGCTACAATAGTGCGGTTACAACGACGTAATGCACTCAATGCAAGAAAGGATCCGCATGGCAAGCCTGTCGGATGAAATCTCGTCGCGCCGCACATTCGCGATCATCAGCCACCCGGACGCCGGTAAGACCACGCTTACCGAGAAGCTGCTGCTCTATACCGGCAGCATCCAGACTGCCGGCTCGGTCAAGGGCAAGAGCTCGGCCAAGCATGCCGTTTCGGACTGGATGGACATCGAGAAGGAGCGCGGCATTTCCGTTACCTCCTCGGTGCTGCAGTTCACCTACAACGGCGCCTGCGTCAACATCCTCGATACCCCCGGCCACCAGGACTTTTCGGAAGATACCTACCGTACCCTTATGGCCGCCGACGCCGCGGTCATGGTCATCGACGGCGCTAAGGGCGTCGAGGCCCAGACCAAAAAGCTCTTTAAGGTCTGCACGCTACGCCACATTCCCATCTTCACCTTTGTGAACAAGCTCGACCACGAGGCTCGCGATCCGTTTGAGCTCATGGAAGAGATCGAGAATGTCCTGGGCATCAATACGTATCCCATGAACTGGCCGATCGGCAGCGGTCGTAACTTCCGCGGCGTGTTCGATCGTCAGACCCGTCGCGTTATCGCCTTTGAGGGCGATGGTCACGCCAACGCCACCAAGAAGGTCGCCGAGGTCGAGGCCGAGCTGGGCGACCCCGCCATGGATGAGCTCATTGGCGAGGAGAACCATAAGAACCTAATGGACGATATCGAGCTGCTCGATGGCGCCGGCGACGAGCTCGACTTGGATGCCGTGGCCTGCGGCAAGCTGAGCCCGGCGTTCTTTGGCTCGGCGCTCACCAACTTTGGTGTGGAGCCCTTCCTCAAGGAGTTCCTGCGTCTGGCCCCGACGCCGCGCACCTATACCGATACGCTCACCAGTGAGCCGGTCGATCCCTGCCGCGACGACTTTAGCGGCTTTGTGTTTAAGATCCAGGCCAATATGGATAAGAACCACCGTGACCGCATCGCCTTTGTGCGCATTTGCTCGGGTAAGTTCGAGCGCGGCATGGATGCCTTCCACGTGCAGGGCAACCGCAAGCTTAAGCTTGCCACGGGCACGTCGATGATGGCCGACGATCGCGCCATCGTGGACGAGGCGTACGCGGGCGATATCGTGGGCCTGTTCGATCCGGGTATCTTTAGCATCGGCGACACTGTGTGCTCCGGCAAGCGCCACGTGCAGTATCCACAGATCCCGACGTTTGCCCCCGAGATGTTCGCTCGCATTACGCAGGTCGACACGCTCAAGCGCAAGCAGTTCGTCAAGGGTATGGAGGAGCTTGCCCAGGAGGGCGCCATCCAAATCTTCCGCGAGCTGGGTGCCGGCATGGAGAGCGTCATCGTGGGCGTGGTTGGCGTGCTGCAGTTTGAGGTACTCGAGCGCCGTCTCAAGGCCGAGTACCGTGTTGAGGTTCGTCGCCAGCCACTGCCCTATACGGACATCCGCTGGATCCAAAACGACCCCGACATCATCGATATCCCGGGCCTTTCGCTCACGCGCGACACACTGCGCGTCGAGGACATGCGCGGCGGTAAGCTGCTGCTGTTCACGAGCCCGTGGAACGTGGATTGGGCAACTGACCACAACCCCGACCTTATCCTGTCGGAGTTTGGCAACGTGGCCTTTTAACGCATCGGCGCGGTGGCCCTGCGGGGCTGCCGCGCCGTTTGCTTGCCTGATGCCGTGTGAGCGGCTATTATACCCACCGTCGTCTCAAGACCGGGGCGTCCGAGCAGTTCGGGTCCGATATCCTGCTCGTTAAACCTAAAACCAAAGGAGTACATAATGATCAAGAAGGTCATGGAGGACTACAAGGTCCTGTTGCGGAGCATTCCCGCGGCAACGGTTTCGCTGTTTTTCGTGAGCGTCATCATGATGAACCTGCTGGCCAACAAAGAGCTTATCAGCCTGCCGTATCTGGCACTCGATTGCGGCTTTGTGGTGAGCTGGGTTTCGTTTTTGTGCCAGGACATGATCTGCAAGCGCTTTGGCGCCAAGGCATCCATCAAAATCTCTATCCTCGCGCTGCTGGTCAACCTGGCCGTGAGCCTGTGCTTTTGGGCATGCTCGCTCACGCCCGGTATGTGGGGCGCCTACTACGACACCGGCATGATCGAGGTCAACACCGCCCTTAACGCCACCATCGGCGGCACCTGGTACGTGGTGCTGGGCTCTTCGCTGGCAATGCTCGTTTCTGCCGTGGTTAACTCCACGCTCAACCAGTCGCTCGGCCGCATGCTCAAAAAGAATAACTTTGCGAGCTTCGCCTTCCGCTCCTATGTGTCCACGGGTGTTGGCCAGTTTATCGACAACTTGGTCTTTGCCATTGTGGTGAGCCACACGTTCTTTGGTTGGACCTGGGTGCAGGTCCTTATGTGCTCGCTGACCGGCGCTGTTGCCGAGCTGCTGTGCGAGGTTTTCCTGAGCCCCGTGGGCTACAAGGTCGTGCGCGGCTGGGAGCGCGAGAATGTGGGCTCCGAGTACCTCGAGCGCCACGCAACCGCCTAAGGAGCAAGTATGCGGGTTTTGATCACGGGCGCTTCGGGCGGTATCGGAGCCGCATGCGTGCAGCGCTTTTTGGACGAGGGCCACGAGGTCGTGGGCTTTGATCTGCTGCCGGCGGTGATCGAACACGAGCGCTACCGCCATCTGATCGTTGATGTTCGCGAGCCGGACGCGTTTCCAGACGATCTTGAACCCCAGGTGATCGTGAACGTTGCCGGTACGCAGGATTCGGCTGACGACATCGCCGCCAACCTGTATGGCACCATCAACGTGACCGAGCGCTACGCCTTTGCGGGGGAGGGGCTTGCCGCCAAGCCGGCGCCGGCTATCAAATCCGTGGTCAATGTGGGGTCGGCGAGCGGGCATACGGGATCGGAGTTTCCTGCCTATGCTGCCAGCAAGGGCGGCGTTATCGCCTACACCAAGAACCTTGCAAACCGCCTGGCACCGCAGGCCATCGCCAACAGTGTGGACCCGGGCGGCGTTATCACGCCGCTCAACCGTTGCGTGATGGAAGACGAACACCTGTGGAACCAGATTATGGAGCTCACGCCGCTTAAGCGCTGGGCCACCGCCCAAGAGATCGCCGAGTGGATCTACTTTGTGGGCGTGACCAACCGGTTTATGACCGGGCAGAGTCTGCTAATCGATGGCGGCGAGGCCGGCCGCACACAATTTATTTGGCCCGAATAGAAAACGCGCCCGATGGAAAGCCGTCGGGTGCGTTTTTGATGTATCGACTTCTAGCCGAGGCAAGTCCAGTTGACGGGGGTCGAGCCGTGTTGTTCGAGTAGCCGATTGGCTGCCGAGAAGGGACGCGATCCCATAAAAGCAGGGAGTTCTGCCGTGGCGCGGTTGGCCGAAAGCGGCGAGGGGTGCGTGGAGGCCAGGCAGAACTTGTCGGTTGCCTTGCCCGCGTCAGTTGCGACGAGCTTGCCCTCGACCATCTGCTGGGCAAAGCGGCCCCATGCCAAAAAGACTACCGGCTGGGGCAGCTGACAGCAGCGTTCGATAACGTAGTCGGTGAGCGTGCTCCAGCCCAGTTTGGCGTGCGAGTTGGCGGCATGCTCGCGCACGGTGAGCGTAGTGTTGAGGAGCAGGACGCCCTGTTGTGCCCATGGGGTTAGGTCTCCCGTGGCGGGAATGGGACAACCCAGATCGGCTTTGAGTTCCTTGTAAATGTTGCGCAGGCTCGGCGGCAACTTGGTTTGCGTCGCGGGGACCGAGAACGACAGCCCCATTGCCTGGTTGGGTCCGTGATAGGGGTCTTGACCCAAGATGACAACCTTGACCTGGTCGGCCGGCGTGTAGGCGAGGGCATTGAGGATGTCGTCTTGTGCCGGGTAGATAGTCTGCTCGGCACGCAAAAGGGCGATGCGCTCGAGCAGCTGGTTCGTAGTGTCACGTACCGGCTGCGGTGCATCGCCCAACCAAGTTGCTATGTTGCGGTCGCGGGTCGCGGCGTCCATGGGGCTCCTTTACGTCAGATGCTCTGTTTGCATCTATTGTAAAGGCGCACCGGAGACCTTTATGCCGCGGCCGTATGAGGAGTAGTGTCTACGAGACGTGCTCGGGCGCTCCCGCCATGCGAGCCTGTCCATGTGCGCGGAGGAGCGGAAGCTCGACGGTTGCCACCATGACGCCGCTGAGGATGAGTGCAGCGCCAAAGAAGGCGATGGGGCTCAGAACCTCGCCGACCAGGAAGAACGAGAAGACGGCGGAGCAGACCGGCTCGAGCGAGAAGGCGAAGCCGGTGGTCTCGGCGGGCACGTGGGGCTGCACGAGCGTTTGGGTGATAAAGCCGTAGGCAGAGCAGATGAGTGCGAGTGCGACGACGACCACGACCTCGCTGGGCGTGCTGGGAAGTGTGAAACCGCCAAAGACGCATGCGGCAATGCCCGAGAACAGGCCGCCAAAGCCCAGCTGCCAAACGCCCAGGGACAGCGGATCGACTTCTTCGACAAACCGCTTGGCGACAATGATGTGTCCGGCGTAGACAAAGGCGGAGAGCAGCATGATGAGCGCGCCCGGGTTCAGGCTGGTGAAGTCGGCGCCCGAGAGCAGCAACATACCGCAGGTGACGATGGCGGTGCCGACGAGCACTTTGCGCTCGGGGGCGCGGCGCAGCAGGGCGGCGTTGGCAAACGGCACGATCACGACCGTCAGGCTCTGCAAAAAGCCGGCAGTGGAGGCAGAGGTGAGGCTGGAGCCCAGGCACATGCAGGTGAGCTCGGTTGCCATAATGGCGCCGATGATGGCGGCACGGACCATAAGGTCGCGGTTGATGCGGAAAGCGCGCTTGTGGAAGAGCAGCAGGCAGACCACAAAGGCGATGATGCAGCGTAGCGCGACGATGCTCGTGGCGTTCATGCTGTCCATGCCGATCTTCATGAGGGGATACGAAAAGCCCCATGCGACGGGAACGGAAAATGAGAGCGCGATTGCTTTTTTGCGATCCATGGGACTCCTTTTGTTACAGAACGGTTTCGCAAAAAGGATTCTGCTCCCAGAT
>CAJKGV010000133.1:0-5091 GCA_905199455.1 Collinsella aerofaciens
GTCGCCAGCGCCAGGAACTCCTGGGCGCCGAGCGCAAACATCGGCGAGGCCAGCAGTGGCATAAAACCCTGCGCCGTATCGGCCGGATTGGCAAGCGCGCACACCAGGGCGCGCACCGTCTGCACCTCGGCAGCTTGGGCAAAGACTGAGCCGCCCGCGATGACGCAGTCGAGCCCTTGGTCGCGGAAAGCCTGGGCATAGACGTCGGCATTGGTCATGCGCCCCAGCAGCAGTACCATGCTGCCCTGGGGCTGTTTTTTATCGGCAAGCGCGCGGAAACGTTCGGCAATCGCACGAGCTTTCGCCTGCGTTCGCTCCTGTGTGCTGCCACCGGCAACGAAGACCGCCTGGCGGCGCGATGCCTTTGCCTTGAGCTTGTCCTTGCGTTTGTCGCTCGGTTCAAGATCCAAGAACCCCTGCATCAAACCACCGGTGTCGCCGTCAAAGACGCGTGCCACATAGCGCAGCACCTCGTCGTGGCTGCGGAAGTTGCGCACAAGTTTGACGAGCTCGCCGGCGGGGGCATCGGATGCGGCAGCCGTCTCGGGCGCAGCAGAGGAGCCCACTTTGCGCTCCTGGCGGCGGAAGACCTCAACCTCGGCGCCACGGAAGCGGTAGATCGACTGCTGCGCATCGCCCACGGTACACAGCGCACGCTCACCCGCGCCGGTCAGGTAACGGATCAGGTCAACCTGCATCTGGTCGGTATCCTGGAACTCATCGATCATGACCATCTTAAAGCGGCCCTCATAGGCTGCTCGAATAGCCGGGTAGTCGCGCAGCGCCTCGTACGCCATGCGCAGCAGGTCGTTGTTATCGAGGGCAGACTGGCCGGCCTTCAGTGCGCGGTACTCAGCCTCTACAGAGCGGGCCAAGTCCACCAGTGCATCGAGCGCGGGACCACCGCAGGCAAGCACGATATTGATAAATGCATCGGCGGCCTCGGCCTTGAGCAGCTCGACCTGCTCCTTAGGGAATGCCTTGCTCGCGCGCGGCATGGTGCACGACATCATGAGTCGCGCCGCATCGGCCATGGTCTTGCCGCTGGCCTCGAATGCATCGATGGCATCGAGCGCCACCTGTGCCTTCTCGGTCGCGGCCTTGCTCGCACCCAGTGCTGCGCGATATGCATCGGCAAGCGCCGAGGTGTCGGCCTGGCCGCGCGCCACGCTCACGTCGCCCATGCCGCCCGGCAGCTGGCTCGAGAGCTCCAGCAGCTCGCGCACCAGGCCCTTGATGGTGGTGCCGGCGCCAAAGGGGCCGCCCTCGCCCGCCATGGGATACCAGGCGTAGAGGGCCTTGAGCGATGCCGCGAGCTCGGGGGCGGCATCGGGCGCCGTCGCGCGGGCCAGCACATGCTCAACAGCCTGGTCCATAAGCTCGTCGGTATCGGTGAGCACCGTGAACTCGGGGTCGATGCCCAGCTCCAGCGCATGCGCGCGCAGGATGCGCGAGCACATGCCGTGAATGGTCGAGATCCACGCATCGTCGACGGTCAGGGCCTCCTCGTCCATGCCCTCGTCGATGAGCGCGCGGCGCACGCGGTCACGGATCTCGGCCGCGGCATCTTTGGTAAAGGTAATGGCGAGCACCTGGTCCAGATGCTCAACGAACGGACCAGACTCGGGCGAGAGCGCGTAGACGATGCGGCGCGTAAGGGTAAAGGTCTTGCCCGAACCGGCGCCCGCCGAGACAAACAGCGGACGGTCGAGCGTCTTGACGATCCGCAGCTGTTGCGGCATCAAAGTCGAAAGATCCATGGTCTACACGTCCCTCCTTACAAACGTTCCTTCGTGGTTATACGAGCAGCGCGCATGCGCGGCTTGCGCCGATGTCGGGTCGACAGCGGCGACGTCACCTGCCTCGAGCTCGCGCAGGCGCTCGGCAATGCCGGTCTCCACGCGGTCGAGCAGGGCATCGAAGTCCATGCTGCCGCCCTCGCCCGGGAAGCCCTTCTTGAGGCCCGGGATGCGACCGTCACCACGCTCTTCCTCGAGCAACTCGGCACTCGCCGCGCCGCGCAGCGCGGGCTTGCCGCCCTTGGTCGAAAAATAGAGCGCAGCACGGGTATCTAGGCCCAGCGCCCGACGCATGGCCTGCGCGTAGATGAGTGTCTGGGTATGGGGCGGCAGCCAGCGCGGGTCGTCGATGGGAGCCTCGCCCGTCTCCTCGTCACGCACCGTGGGGTCGGCAAGCTTAAACTCCTCGACACCCGAACGATGCTTGTAGTCGATTACCACGGCGCGATTCTCGGCATCCACATCTACGCGGTCGATGCGCCCGCCGAGCGGCCAACCGGCATACTCGACCTGGAGCTCGTTGAACGCAAACTCCAGGTAGCGCGGGGCAAAGGGGGCAAGTGCCTCGGACTCGTAGGCAAGCACGCCCTCCAACTGCGGCAAGATCTCGGCCACCTGACGCTCCTCCACCGGGGAGAGCGGCACCAGCGGGCCCTCGGCACCGCGCTTGCCGGCGTGCTCGGCCAGGGTCTCGGCAAAGACCTCGCGCAGCAGCTCCTGCGCGCGCGGCAAATTCATGGGCGTCACGCGCTCCATACCCTCCTGCGGAAAACGTGCATGCAAGTGCTCCAGCACGTCGTGGACAAAGTTACCCTTCTCCATATTGCCAAAGCCGGCGTCGATCGACTGGGGCTTCACGCGGTACGAGACGAACCAGCATAGCGGGCAGGTCGAATAGGCCTCGATCTGCGAAGCGGACGTCAGGCGCGGCACCAGCGGCGCGTCCTCACCCTCGCCATCGCGACGGCGCAGGACCAGATACGGAATGGCTTCATCGCTCAGGTGCTGAGGAGCTTCGCAGGTCACGCGCTCGCGCCTAAGACCTTCGCCTGCCGCGGGATCAAAGTCAGCGATGATATCGCCCTCGCCCACGCGCGTGGGTTTGACAGCGCCAGAGGCCTTAGCGTTGCCAGCGGCCCTAGCGTTGCCAGCGGCCCTAGCGTTGCCAGCGGCCTCGGCATGCGCCCGCAACTCGGTCCATACGGCTGCCGGGTAGCACTCGCGTGCCTGGCGATCGTGCGTCACGCGGGCGAGCGCGACCGGACCGCTCGCCGCCTGCATTGCACGGCCAAAGCGCACGCGCAGAAGAGCGGCAGGCTCCAAAGACACGCCGTCGCGGCGCAGCTCGGCTGTCAACGTGGCAAGCGGGCCCTCTTCGTGCGAAAGCGGATAGCTGTCCAGGTCGACATCGGCAAACAGCACGGCATCGTAGCTGCCGGGGCGCAGAACCGCCGCATCGGCAAGCGGAGCAAAACGAACCTGAGCACGTGGCGTGCGATCGACCTCGTAGGTCTCGTAATCGTAAGCGGTACTGCGCTTGTCCACCTTGGTTCGAACGCCGTCGAGAACCGGCACGGTCGCGGCCTGCGACACGTCGAGCGCGCGAGCATCATTCATAAGGATGTCGATGGCATGGCGCAGCAAAGCCGTCTCCGCCTGGCGACGGGCCTGGCCGTCAAGACCGCCTAGAGCGCGATCGGGCAGCGCCTCTGCAACGGCGAGCATGGCCTTGAGCGCCGTCACGGGTTTGTCGCGCCACAGCGCCTGAAACACGTCCGAGACCACGCATGGCACGTTCTTAAACCAGTTTTCTTCGCTGGCGGCCTTGCGGGCGCCCCTCACCTGGCCCTGCACGCTCTGCAGCAGGCTCTTGACGCCCGCAGTGGTCTTGCTGCGCGACAGGCGCATGTTCTTGTCGAAGCCGCGGGCGCTCGCGGCGTCAGTACCCGAAAGCGGGCTATAAATCCAGTCGGTAAGCTCTGGAGCAGGCCACCACTCGGTCTTGGAAGCGGTGCCCTCGTCGGCGGCTTTCATACGCTCGATCAGGTTGGCGAGCGCCGTAAACTGCCTGCCCGCGATGGACTGGGAAAACGCCGTGAACTCGGTCGTCTCGGACGCAATGTGACGCGCCGCCAGACGAGAGGCGAGCTCACCGAACAGCTGGGATGACCGGGCAGAAACAACGAGCACGCGCACAGGGTCGGCGGGCGTTGCAGTAGCTTTATCGGCCTTGGACTCCTTGTGCGCTTTCACCAACTTATCGATGGCGTCCGCATAGACATGAGCACGGGCATGGGGGCCGGCGACCTCAATAAAGGCAGGCTGAGCGGCGGCCCCGCAAGCGACATCAGACGCGACGGCGTCCTCCCCCAGCGGCGCAATCTCAAACAGCACACCGCGGGCATCAAATGCCGTGGCAAGCTCCTCGCGCATCGCCGCCTGCTCGCGGTCAAGCAGCACGACGACCTCTCCCCCATTGTTCGCCACGGCAGACAGCAGCTCGAGCAGACCGTGCGTAAACGACGTGATACCGCGCACGCATACGGCGCGGGCGCACGCCGGCAGGCTATCGGCCAGGGCACCGGCCATAATGTCGGCTGCCTCGCAGGGCTCGACCATATCTCGACGGTCCAAACCGCCCGCGTAGGCACGCAAAAGCTCGAATACGCGAGCCTCGGCGTCGCTCTTGGGATCGGGACGGCAAACGTCGCCGCAGCAGCGCTCGGCACCCGTCCCCGCTACGCCCGGCAGCACATCGCGGGCCATGCGCGCGAGCATGCGCACCGTGCCCTGGCTGCGCGAAAGCGGCTGCAGGTCGGCATCATCGAGGCGCGTGACCATGTCCGAAAACAGCATCTGGCGCTGCAGGTTGTCGACGAAACCGCGCCCGTCGCCCAAAAGCTCCCAAAGCGAGCGAAGCCACGATGTGGGCGTCTTGTAGTCGATACCCAGCGAAACGCCGGCTTCCGCCGCATCATGACGGCACAGGTCGAGCTCGGCAAACGTTGGTGCCAGCAACACGGCACGCCCGTGACGGGCAATAAGGTCGGCAAGCAGCGCCGACTCGGCATCGCTCAAATCCGTGCCGGCATTGGTGGTATAGATTCGAACAGGCATGGTCCTCCGCTCAAACTGTTCGCAATAATCAATGCATCCATCCTACCCGCCCACGCGGACAGATTTGCCCCACGCCAACAGATTTGATCCCTTGGGGACGGAGGAAAATGGATCACAGTGCCCCACGATTTGCGCTATTTCCTCAGAGCTTTTCTTCTCTACCTGTCGCAGATAA
>CAJKGV010000134.1:0-5082 GCA_905199455.1 Collinsella aerofaciens
TTCATCACAAACTCCCTCTGCTGTCGGTGACTTCTGCGGAGGATTATCGCACGAGAGGGTAGATGGCGTGGGGCGCGATGTGAAACGGCTTGTGTTTCACATCGCGCCCCACGACGCTAGTCCAACTTGGTGCCCGGTACTTGCGGTGCCTCTTTAAGCAACGCTTTGAGCTCGTTCAAAATGGAAACGGGCTGTCGATCGACAGCGTCCAGATGAAGCGTCGCCACACGAATGGGTGGCTGATATTCAAGCGAGCCGATGAGCACGGGGGAACCCAGGAACCGCTCGATTTCGTCTGCGATCGAGTCGGTCTCTTCGGGATCAAAGTCGTCGAAAAGCGCCACGAATGTCGGCCCCGTCGAGCGGAACAGGCGACCCTTGCCGCGCGAGCAATCCGTGAGGCAGGCGGCGCTTTCGGCGAGCACGCGGTCGCCTGCATCGAATCCAAAGCGGGCATTGACTTCGGCGATATCGTCGACCTTAATGGCAATAAAGCCTGCCTCGCGCGCCACGCGACGCATTTCGCCAATGGCGTTGACCAGGGCATGGACATCGCCCAGGCCCGTTACCGAGTCGGTCGTATCAGCTAGGCTTCGGTTGACGATAATGCCCACATACATGCTGGGCTCGGTATCGGTGCCGTCCAAGCGGTAGCCCGTGCAGTCGCAAAGCACGTATTTTCCGGGGGCATCCATCACGCGGTACTGCATGTAGTGGAAGTGCCATGTGCCGTTTATCACCATATCGAGCTCGGCGCGTACGTTGTCGCGGTCCTCGGGATGAACGCGGGCAAGCCACATATCGACCGAGTTAAAAGGGTGCTGGGAAGGCAGGTCAAAATCGCGCACGGCGTTGACCGACCATTGCGATTCGCCCGTATCGAGATTGAGGATAAACGGATAGCGCGTCTCGGAGCTCATAGAGATTGCTTGGAACACCCGGTCGTTGCAGGGAAGCTGATCGACGATTGGGCGTTGCGGCGCGTCATTGTCTTTCGGTTGCTGCACGCGATGCATAAGCTTATAGCGATACATCTTGCGATCGGCATCCATCGTCATCTGGCGACGCGTGTCGCCGGCAAGTGGATCGACGCGCGAGCAGCCAAAGCTAAAGCTGGCGATCATGGGCGCCTTGCCACCTGAGCTCGCCTCGATCAGCCCGGCACGTACCTGCTCCAAGCGCTGCTCGAGTTCAGTCTCGTTTGCGGAGAGCGAGATAAGCACAAACTCGTCTCCACCGATACGGAACAGCATCTCATCGTGCTCCATGGTTTCGGAGAGCGTGCGGCAGATGCTCAGAATATAGCGATTGCCTTCGGCATGGCCAAACCTATCATTGCAATGCTTGAGATGGTCGATGTCAATATAGGCGCAGGTGAAGGGGTCGCCTTTGCGCCAGAGCTGCTCGACGTGACGGTCGAGTCCGCTGCGGTTGCCCAAGTTGGTGAGCGGGTCGATATAGGCGTTGCGCTCAAGCAGCTGGCGCTCTTGTTGCAGGATGGCATGCGTCTTTTGCAGTTGCTCGCCAACGGCGCGCAGCTCAGCAGGCAGCGCGGCAACATCGAGTTCGGCGGTCGAGATGCCATTCGCAAGTCGCTGAAGATAGGCAATAATCGATTGCTCGCCCAGGCGGTACGACTCGTTCATGATGGATAACCTCCTTGGGCAGAACAACGGTTTGTATCATATCCCCAATTCGGCTTGGATTGGGGATATAAGTTAGCTAATGGAGACAAATGCTCCCTTCGGCGGTGGCGTTTTGCACGTGAGCGTATCAGTTGTCATTGTCACCATCGAGCAATGCCTCAAAATCCTTCGCCGGCATGGGGCGGTAGTAGAGGAAGCCCTGAGCGTAGCGGGCGCCCATGTGGCGTAGCATGTTCGCCTGCTCATTTGTCTCGACGCCTTCGACCACGACGGGCAGATGAAGCGACTGCGCCATTTCGAGCATCGATGAAATGATTTGCGTGCTGCGGCCTTGATCGCGGTCGGTGGGTACAAAGGTGCGGTCGAGCTTGATGACGTCGACGTTGACGTTCTTGAGCATCGCGAGCGTGGACTGGCCGGTGCCAAAATCGTCCATATAGGTCGAGAAGCCTCGGGTGTGCAGGTCGGCTGTCAGTTTGTCCACGGCTTCGGATTCTCCCGTATAAGCCGTCTCGGTGATCTCGATACGCATGAGCTCGGGCGGTAGGTTGTATTGGGCGGCGAGCGCCCCCATATGTTCGGCAACGTCGCAGGCAAGGATATCCACTCGCGACACATTAAGCGAAACCGGAACCACGCGAAGTCCTCGATCGATGCGCTCGCGCAGCCATGAAGCGACACCCTGCCAAATGTACTTGTCGAGTGTCACCACAAAGCCGCTTTCCTCGAGTGCGGGGATAAACGTTGCGGGCGAAATGAGAGAGCCGTCCTTGTCAATCCAGCGGGTGAGTGCTTCGGCGCCAATAATCTCGCCGGTTTCCATATCGACCTGGGGCTGCAAGTGGTAGGTAATACGACCATCTGAGAGCGCGTACTGGAATTCGGTCAGCGTGCGGTGGAACGCGACTTCGCGCTCGTACTCCGCGGGGCAGAAAATGGCAATGCGCTCCTTAAAGTCGTTTTTTGCGCGTCGATTGGTAAACATGGCCTTCGCCTGCGCATCGATGGTGATCTCCTCATTGGAGTCGATGGGGTAAACGCCCATGGACGGCCAAAAACCTACGCCGTCATCATGCCTGGCTACGGCCTCGCGAACGCGGTTGTAGATTTGATGGACGGTGATGTGCTTAAAGGGGATGAGTACGCAAAAGTCATCTTGGCCCCAGTACCCTGCGACGCCCATATCGGCATTCTCGATGTCCTTGAGGACCGTGCCCACATCGGCGAGTACGCGGTCACCCTCGGCCTGGCCGTGCCATTCATTAAACAGGCGCATGTGGCCCATGTCGACCGTGGCGATGCACCAGGCGCCGTCGTGCCTTGTCTCGAGAAATGCGTTGGCACGCCGCATAAACTCGCTGGGTCGATAGAGGCCCGTGAGTGAGTCGATACGTTCGGCGATGGCGCTTTTGCGCTCCGCCTCGGGTATGGGGAGGCTGTCGTTGGGAACAAGCCCGCCGGCCGTGCGAAGGCGACGGTCGAGTTCGCCTAAAACGGCGGTCGCCTGATGGGTTAAGTACTCGTAAAAGGCCGGGACGACAAGACAGACGGGAGTAATGGTGTCGCCTGCGATTTGCACAGGAGCGAAAACGGCCTCTTTAAGATGGCGGGTTAGTTGCTCGAATGCCTCGTGGTCCAAATCGTTGCTGAGCACGACGAACTGGACGCTTCGTGAACGGTAAACCCTGCTTCTGCCTCGGGTGATCGACAGCATGCGGCCCGCGTATTCGGCAAGCATGTTGTCGACAGCCTCGGCCCCGTAGAGTTCGTTGAGCTTTGTCGTGCCACGAACGCGCACCGCTATAAGCCCCGTCTCGCAACGGTCGCGGCGGCAGGCATCGATGGCGTTGACCAGCATACGCTGCGTTCCGAGGCCTGTGGCGGCGTCGACGGTTTCGGCAAGTGCGTGGTTGACGATCTCGCCGACATAGAGCGAGGGGACATTTCCGTCGCCGTCGATACGAAACCCTCGAGCACGGCAGAGGACGTAGTCGCCGGCGGCATTGCGTACGCGGTACTGCATAACTCGACGGTGTTTAGCGCCGTTATAGACTTGGTCGATGTCGTCGGTAAAAGCCTCAAGGTCATCGGGATGGACGCGCGTTTTCCAGTAATCGTGGCAGTTGTCTACATGCTCAGAAGGAAGACCGAGATCGCGCAGGGCGCCTTGTGACCATAGGGTGCGATGTTTGTCCAAGTTCTCGATAAAGCAATAACGGCCTTCGTTGAGCATCGAAAAGGCGTCAAAAACGCGATCGCTTATTTCGAAGTCGTCGGTGTGGACTTGCGCGATATTGCGTCGATCAAGATGCATGGCATGGCGTAGCTTGTAGTCGTACATGCGATGGTCGGCATCGAGTGTCATGCGATTGGAGGCTTCACCCAGGGCGGGGTCGGCGTGCGACACTCCGTAGCTAAACGAGTGAGGCATCTCGGAATCGTTGTTTTTGAGTAGGACCGTTCGGCAGTGTTCCAGGCGCTCGGCGAGGTCGTCCTCGGTCGCAATCGTAGACAGGATGGCAAACTCGTCGCCGCCTATGCGAAACGCCGCCTCGTCCACTTTCATATACAGCTTGAGATAGAGACTTACCTGCAAGATATAGCGGTTGCCCTCGTCATGCCCAAAGACGTCGTTGCAGTGCTTAAGGTTATCGATGTCGATAAATGCCATGGTCACGGGCAGTTCCTGCTCCCAGATTTCCTCTAGGGAATGGGCAAAGCCGCCGCGGTTGCCAAGTCCGGTGAGCTGGTCGGTAAAGGCCGTCCTAATCAGATCATCCTGACGCTCGAGAAGGTCACGGACGGTCTTTTCGAGCGTTTCGGTGTAATTGCTGGCGGTGTCCATGTTGTAAGCGGCTTTCTGAGGTCGGGGCGGATGGCGTCGGGCGAGCTCGTAGTGTACACGCGTCGTTGCTCGGCGCCTTGCGTGTATCCAGGCCCCCGCCTTGCTGCGTTGTTGAGTTACTTTGCCGGCTAATGTTCGCTGTTGATAACAGCTGAGTAGTATAGACAACAGTGCACAATTATATATGGGCGCACATGCTGTGGGCGGCTATTATTCGCCAAACGGCAACGCCTGGGTGCGCATGAAAAATGCGACTGAGTCGATATATGTTGACGGGTATACTTGTCCCGTTTTAAAACGCAGGAACGGAGATGGTCACATGGCACAGCCGGATACGACGCGCACGGTGGGGCTTGCGCTCGAGGGAGGCGGCTACCGCGGTATGTATACGGCGGGCGTGCTCGACGTTTGGATGGAGCGCGGTTTGACCTGCGACCATATGGTGGGTGTCTCGGCGGGCGCGGCGTTTGGCTACAACTTTAAATCGCGCCAGATCGGCCGTGCCATTCGTTACAACAAGGCCTATTGCGCCGACAAGCGCTATGCGAGCGTGACCAGCTGGCTGCGAACCGGCGATATGTTCAATGCCGA